>JBDTMQ010000379.1:0-11203 GCA_039934155.1 Acidobacteriota bacterium
GTTTCGCAACAAGAACGAAAAGGCTTTTTTTGACGCAATAGCTTGCTGGGACCCGAAGAATTGCATCGCAATGAGCGACCCTGTCGACGGTAAGTTTCTTTTGATCGAAACGACTAACGGCAATACGTGGTCTGTAATGGACAGCGCTAAAATGCCGGCAGCAAAAGACGGCGAGGGAGCATTTGCCGCGAGCGGTACATGCCTGATCGCGAACGGAAAGAACAGCGCGTTTCTCATCTCGGGCGGAACCGATACCCGAGTCTTCCGAACTCGCGAACGGGGCCGAACCTGGGAAGTCGTCGAAACGCCGATCGCAAAAGGACCGGCCGCAGGCGGCATTTTCTCCGTCGCATTTCGCAACGATCTTAATGGCATTATCGTTGGCGGAAATTACAACAAGCCGGACGCGGCTGACGACAATCTGGCCTTTACCCGTGACGGCGGCAACACCTGGAATCCGGGACAAGGACTGAGCGGATATCGGTCAGCCGGCGCCTACCTGAACGCTCGCACTGTTATCGCCGTCGGCACAAACGGTACCGATATTTCTTTAGATGGCGGCAGAACATGGGAAAAGATCGGCACCGAAAATCTCAATGCCGTCGCGGCCAAGGGTACAAAAGCCGTTTGGGCCGTCGGGCCGGAAGGATTGATCGTTAAGATGACCCGCCTTCCGAAGTGATCCGTGACCAAACTGCCGGCTTTTGCGTTTTTCTGCCGATGGATTAATCTATTTTGTATCTGAAATTACTTGAGGCGGAAAAACTACTGGCGAAAAGTTTCCGCCTCGGGATGTTCGACCCTGTTCATTCGCTGTCGCACCCGTTACTGCATAATATGCAAGGCTTTACCTCAGTCCCGTTCAAGACAGAAAGTGCCCACGGCCTTTCTCAGGTCAATGGCGTCGCAAAGTTTTCGCATGCGGGTCTGGTGCTGGAATTTGAATCGAAACTTTTCGGAATAATTTCCAACGGAGTTAAAGAGGTCCGACTTCCGCGAGACGAGATCCTGGATATTAAGTTTCGGAAAGGTCTTTTGAAGCGAAGCGCGAAGATCGAGATCCGAACAAAAACAATGGCGAGCCTTGTTGAACTTCCTAATAACGAGGGCAAGCTGATCCTAAAGATCATTCGTGACGATCTCGAACGGGCACAAGCAGCTGTTTCTGACCTGCAAAAAGCGATGGACGAGGCCGATGCATCGGCACCGCCGCCCAGAACGCCGGTAAGCCAGCTTTTTGATGACGAAACAGAAGAGGAAACACGGCTTTTGGACAAAAAATGATCCCGATAAGGAGAAAAAAATAATGCCTAAGTACGTTATCGAACGAGAGATCCCGGGTGCCGGAGCGCTGTCAAATGACGAACTGAATGGTGCGTCAGCAAAATCGTGTTCGGTTCTCGACGGACTCGGTAACGACATTCAGTGGATACACAGTTATGTGACCGGCGATAAGATCTATTGCGTTTATACGGCACCGAGCGAGGAACTCATCCGCCAACATGCTGAATTAAGCGGCTTTCCCGCTAATCGCATCTCTGAGGTAAAGGCGATGATCGACCCGACCCGCGGAAGCTAGAATTTGGTCTATGCCGGATATTCAGAAGGATCTGGGACGATTGGTCAGCGAGCACGGTACTTCACCAAACTTCCTGCATCGAATGGTCATCGTTGCCGCCCTCTCGATGTTCTTTTTTCTTTTTATGCTGGTAACTTTCTTCCTTCGCCAGCAGATCATTTTTTTTATGCTTTCGTCGGCCTTCCTTGTTTTATATGTTCTGTCGATGGCGGCGATCCTCGTCCAGCGTCGCAAAAAACTGCAGATCTTCGAGAACGGTCTCACCTATAAAAAATTTACAGCGGTTTGGGACGACATCCGGTCAATTAGATCAGAGCCGGGCAGCGGTATCACGATCACCCGGCTTGACGGCGCAACCGTCCAACTCGGCAGCTCGATCGCCGGGCTCGAGCAGGCAGCGAGAGCGATCCGATGGCACCTTCCTCACTGACGGCGTCTGTTTTTTTGCCTCTAAATCGGTTATCCTGTTGAATTGATAAGCATTCCACCGAGCGAATTTATTCGGAGTTTTTATGAGCGTAGAAGTCGTAATGCCGCAAATGGGTGAATCGATCACCGAGGGAACAGTCTCGAAATGGCTTAAGGCCGTCGGCGAAAGGGTTGAAAAAGACGAGGCCATACTCGAGATATCAACCGACAAAGTCGATGCGGAAGTGCCAAGCCCCGGTGCAGGCATTCTCCTTGAGATCCGCCACAACGAGGGTGAAACGGTCGAGGTCGGCACTGTGCTGGCTGTCGTCGGCGCCGAAAGCGACGAGCCCGCAGTAAAAACACCACCCGTTCAATCGCCGGCAAAGTCCGTAACAGAAACTGCCGCCGCGGCAGCACCTGCCGTTGACGAAGCCAAAGCGCCTGCACCCGTCGAAAATCCGAAGACTCAGCCTGCCACCGCCGCGGCTGCCGCAGTAGGCAGCGTCGAGATCGTAATGCCCCAGATGGGCGAATCGATCACCGAGGGAACCGTCTCGAAATGGCTAAAAAATGTCGGTGACGACATCCAAAAAGATGAGCCGCTGTTAGAGATCTCAACGGATAAGGTCGATGCCGAGGTTCCGTCGCCTGCGGCCGGCCGACTTCTCGTGATCAATGTCCAAGAAGGCGAGACAGTTGAGGTCGGCTCAGTTCTGGCGTCGGTCGGACCGGCCGGTGCATCCGCACCAACAGCCGGGGCAGCAACCAAGTTTGTAGAAACAAAGACCGAAGAACCAAAGCCCGTTGTATCTCGACCGCCGGAACGGCCGGTCACCGCAGCTCTGCCCGCGGCCGCTCAAGCTGGACGTACTGCAAATGGCGACGCCACTGCCGAAGAGCTTCGCCAAACACGGTCGAGCCCGCTTGTCCGCAATATCGCGAAGGAACACGGCGTTGATATTTCGCGGATTCCGGGCACGGGTCTCAGCGGCCGCGTTACCAAGAATGACATTCTGACGTTCATCGACACAGGCGCAGCGCTGCGTCCCGAGGACCTGCTGAAAAGCAAACCTGCAGCTGTGCCGGCGCCAACGGCGGAAAAGCCGGCGTTCACGCCTGCGCAGGTGGGGGTCTCGACAGGTGACCGCGTCGAAAAAATGTCGGCGATGCGTAGAAAGATCGCCGAGCACATGACATTCTCGAAACAAACCTCGGCCCATGTAACAAGCGTATACGAGATCGACATGACCAACGCGGCAAAATTCCGCGAAAAGCACCTGGAGGAATTTCGATCGAGATACGGCACCAAGCTCACATACATGCCTTTTATATTTCAGGCAGTGACGAATGCGATACGCGCCTATCCCGTCGTAAATTCTCAGGTCGACGGTGAAAATATCATTTATAAGGGCGATATTAATCTCGGGATGGCGGTAGCTCTCGACTGGGGATTGATCGTTCCAGTAATTAAAAGGGCCGACACACTTTCGCTTTCGGGTTTAGCTTTAGCGGCGAACGATCTGGCAGATCGAGCCAGAGCGAAAAAGCTGGCGCCGGATGAAGTTGCAGGTGGAACATTTACGATCACTAACCCCGGAGTGTTCGGCGGCCTCTTTGGTACACCGATCATAAATCAGCCGCAAGTTGCTATCCTCTGTGTTGGAACGATCGAAAAGCGGCCAAAAGTTTTCACCTCGCCCGAGGGTGATGATTACATAGCGGTCCGGCAAATGGCATATTTTGCTTTGACATACGATCACCGGATCGTGGATGGGGCCGATGCCGAAAAATTTCTCGCAAACTTAAAACAGTACCTGGAGAGCGCTCAATTTAGCTACTAAAACGACCTGGACCTGGTCCTTCGCGAAACTTTGGGCTAGCTTCACGGCTCTTTGCGACAGTTTTTCTGTGTCGCAGAGTCACGCAAAGGAGCAAAGAACCGCAAAGGGTCTTCCGTCTCCCAACTTCTAATTCCTATCTTCTGGCTTCCCGCGTTCCAACCTCAACAGTTGCAATTCAACTTGCCAGACAGCGATATCAGAATCGGAGATAAACGCCGCGAACCAAGTCCGAGATCCGAGATCTAAAATCGAAGATCGTATTTCTCCTTTGCTTACACGCGGTGTTCGGCATTTCATAAAATTTTATGTACGGTCGAACAAATCACGTTTGCTTCGGCTCAGGGCAAGGTTTTATCGGACAAAACGGCTCCCGGATCACATCGGTCAGCCGTTTCGCACTGAAACAAGTGAACAATGATCCAGGATCACGCTGTGGAAATGTACTATTTGAGAAGATCGGGCCGCCGCGTTGAGCCGCCTTGGTTTGATATTACTAAACAGTACACATCACTTGCTGATTCAACAGGACGTAAAATGTGCTAACTAAAGACCTAAAAAAAGTCTTGGCAATTATTCCTCTTTTGTGTATGCTGAACCCAGACTTGCTTCGATTCTCAGATCTGTACTGACTTCATACACGCTATCTGCTGTCACAACATACACTTTCTTGGGTGGTTAAAAGCCCCAATAAGCAAATATTTCACCCAAAGAACGATTTTACCGTGGTTCTAGGAAACGAGGCCCCTTTGGCACACGAATTGTTTGATGTTTCACACTATTAGGAATTGCGTTCGTATGTGTAATCAAAAAGGACACTAAGGCGGCAATTTTCCTTGTTCTACGAAAATCTTCCGGCTGCCTACAGCAGGTTCAGCTCATGAAAACAGGATCCAAGCCAGCGCAGTTCTAGATTGAATCATCTTTAGGTTGAGGAGTTTATATTATGTTTAAGAAACTTTCAGTTGTTTTATTGGCTTTGGCAATGGGCGCGGTGACTGCTTTCGCGCAGGCCAGCGATGCCCAACTTCGCTCGTTGACGAGCGGCCAAAAATACAAGATCAAAGGCGTGGTTGTTGCCAAAGATGATGACAGCTCTTTCATTGTTCGTGATACGACCGGAGTTGATACACGTGTCGTTGTGGCGCCTGGCGTCAGCATCAAGAGCAATGGCGGCTTTTTCGGCGGCGGCACCAAGTACACGAATACCGCGATCGTTCGCGGCCTGAATCTTCAGGTCGAGGGACGCGGTGACACGGGCGGAGCTCTTTCGGCAGATAAGGTGCGTTTTGACAAAGACAACCTCGAGGTAGCCCAGTCTATCGACGCACGGGTATCGCCGGCCGAAGAACGGCTGACCATGGCCGAACAGAACGCTCAGCGTATCTCGGGTCAGATCGATGAGCTTCTCGCCATTTCGAATGCGGCTCGCGGCGGTGCGAAAGCTGCACAGGATACCGCAGATGCGGCAGTTGCGGGCGTAAATGCGACCAACGAAAGAATATCCGCGTTGGACGATTATGTCGTGCAATCGACGGCGACGGTAAATTTCCGTGTGAATAGCTCGATACTCTCACCGGAAGCTAAAGCATCGCTTGACGAAGTTGCAACAGCTGCAACATCGATGAAGGGCTACGTGATCGAAGTCACGGGATTTGCATCCTCTGATGGCAACACCGCAATGAACAAAAAGCTCAGCCAGCGTCGTGCACAGGCAGTCATCGATTACTTGGTCGAGACGCATAATGTACCGCTTCGCCGGATCGGCCAGTCATTTGGCTTTGGTGAACTTCAGGCGGTCGCGGACAACACCACCCGCGAAGGCCGTGAACAGAACCGACGAGTCGAAGTGAAGCTTCTTGCCAGCCGCGGCGTGAACCAGAATGTAGAAGTTCGCCCGGTAACTGATACAAGCAACGAAGATAAATAGTTCTCGTTTTATCGGGGGGCAATGCGAAGCGAATTAGGTGAAAACCTTTTTCGCTTCGCTGCCCTCTAAGTTTTTATCGGGGCCATAGCACAAGTTTTTCCCGGTTAGGACTAACATTATGTATTCTGCTATAAAAAGATCCTCGTTAGTTTTCTTTACTGCCTTTTTCCTATTTAGTTACACTTCCTTCGCTCAGACCCCGAAATCAACGGCGACCCCGGTAAAAGAAGAAGATCAGGAAATCAAGATCGAATCCCGATTGGTTGTAGTGCCCGTCTCGGTGACCGATCCGGCCGGTGATCCGGTATTGGGGTTAACGGCCAAAGATTTTCGTGTAGCTGAAGAGGGCAAGCCGCAAGTGATCGAGAATGTAGGCAATGCCGACAGCGTTCCGCTTGAGATCGTACTGCTTTTCGACATTTCGGCCAGCACGGACGCGATGTTCAAATTTGAACAGGAAACTGCTGCCAAATTCCTTCAAGAAGTAATGAAGCCGAACGATCGGGCAACGGTCTATACGGTTGGCGCGAGTCCCGTCCTTTTACAGGAGCGAGCGACAGCCGAGGCTGCCGCTGCGGCCGTAAAGTCGATCGTCCCGACAAAGCAGTTCACAGCCTTTTTTGATTCGGTATCGGCCGCGGCCGAGCAGCTCTCGCGTAAAGCTCCGTCAGGGACACGTCGGGTGGTGGTCGTAATATCTGATGGCGAGGACACCAACAGCTCGCGTATCGCAAAAGCCATTCAGGACGGCTACGCAAAAGCCAATGTAAATACATTAGATACTAAAAGCCTATATAGTTTGACAGTTGCAAACCGCAACGAGGCAAGCGCACGCGAGCGGGCTCGTGTGTTGAAACTACTTCAGAACGCGGACACGGTCTTTTATTCGATAAACCCCGCCGGCAGCTCGTACAAGCTGAATAAAATGAGTCTTTTTGGTCAGGAGAATATGCAGATGTTTGCCAATGATACAGGCGGCACGGCGTTCCTTCCTAAATTCATGCCGATCGATCTTAAGGACGACCTGCAGAATTCGAGCAACATGCGGCGGAATACCGCGACGCTTGAAAAGATATTTCGGCAGCTTGCTAACGAGCTTCGTGCACAGTATCTCGTACAGTATTATTCAGAATCTGAGTTCCCTGTTAATAAATACGTCAAACTCGATGTTGCGCTACAAAATCCGGCTGATCGAAAGCTCCGCGCACGGCAGGGTTATTACGTAAAAAATTAGATCCGTCTTGATTTTCATAGAAAAAGAATGAAAGGTCGCGAGACCCTTCATTCTTTTTTATCTTTCGTATCGAGATCTAATTCCGGCCTTCAGGGCTGATCTTAATTTTTCCCATTTGCGGAATCCGGTCTGCATCCTTGACCGCTATCGCTCCCATCATGGGCCGAGGCTCGGGCTCGATCAAAGGCATGACCACTTTTCGCACCGTGACGCGCGGCCGTGTAACAAGAGATACAAAGAACAGGCCCGTCAATACGGCGAGCAGCATCGACACAACTGCCGTGGCGGCGGTGGAGATCCTTTTCTTCAGCCGGGCCCAGCCGACCGGACAGTCTTTCGTCAGTATCGTACCGTCGGCCCGCTGGTAAAATCTGACGCACATTCGCCCTTCCGAATTTCGCAAGAGGTTTTCGGCATCATAGCTTGTCATGCCCGAGAGATTGTAAACATTTAATTTACATTCGCCGCAAAATCGCTTACGCTCATCGCCAAACATTTGATCCCAGCCAGCGGAACACGTGCTCGCGATCTTTATATTTTTAAGCGGATTATCGAAATTAGACATATAAATGCTCCGTAAATTATTCTCAGGGCTTTCGCCTTTTGATAATGAACGAAGATCAAGGATCGACCTTGCAAGTTTTTTTATGCGGGGCGATTTCGGCGGTATTTGTGAGTGATCGGCCTGCGGCGGCCAATGCCGATGGCGTTTTTCGAGATGATAAGCGTTGGCGGTAGCTGCTGGCGTTTGAATTCGTTTGCCGGATGCTCGACCTTGTTCAGGACCGAGTAAACAAGATCGACATCATTACCGGCTGCGACGATCTCGGCGGGCGACGATTTTTGTTCGAAGTACATTTGCAGGATCGGGTCCATCAGCTCGTAAGGCGGCAGGCTGTCCTGATCGAATTGTCCCGGTGCGAGTTCGGCCGACGGCATCTTGTCGATTATTCGAACCGGGATCAGTTCGCGCCGGGCGTTTCGATTGATCTGGCGGGCCACTTCCCAAACCTCGGTCTTGAGCACGTCACCCAAGACGGCCAGGCCGCCATTCGTGTCGCCGTAAAGCGTGCAGTAGCCGACCGCCAACTCGCTTTTGTTGCCGGTCGAGAGCAATAGCCGCCCTTCCGAATTTGAGACGGCCATTAGCAATAGGCCCCGCAGCCGCGACTGCATATTTTCGGCCGCGAGGCTCTCGCCGCCGCGTGTCGGCCGGGTGAGTTCCATTTGCTGCAGCAAGACGTTGAACGCATCCGAGATGGGTTCGATGCGGCCCTCGCATCCCAGATTGTCAATAAGCTTCTGCGAATCCGTTATGCTGCCTTCCGAGGAGTACGGCGAAGGCATCATCATGCATAGCAGGTTTTGCGGTCCGATGGCCTCGGCCGCGAGTGCAGCGACCAGCGTCGAATCGATCCCGCCGGATAGGCCAAGCACCGCTTTTTCAAAACCGTTCTTCGCCGCATAGTCTCGGATGCCCAAAACAAGTGCCTTTCTGATCGATTCGCATTCCGCTCCGGTAATGCCTCTTGCATCCGGTTTTCGAACGTCGAGCTCGACCGTCTCAACAAATTCTTCGAAAGCCGCCGCCTGCAGGATTATGTCGCCTTCCTCGTCGGCCACGAGGCTCGCCCCATCGAAGATTATTCCATCATTGCCGCCGATCAAATTCACGAATACGATCGGAATTCGCCGGGCACGGGCGCGGTGAGCGACCATATCGCATCGCAACCCGATCTTTCCCTTGTTATAAGGCGAAGCATTTATCGACACGATAAGATCGGCGCCTTTCGCGATAACCTCGTCGACGGGATCTTTTTCATAGAGCCGCTCAGGCCAAAATGTACTGTCGTTCCAAAAGTCTTCGCAGACCACAACGCCGATCTTTCTACCGCCTATCTCATAAAGCCGTTGGGGATCGTCGTTCGGCTGAAAGTACCTGGGGTCGTCGAAAACGTCGTATTCCGGCAGCAGGGTCTTGTCGGTAAATCCCAAAAGACGCCGATCGTGTATGACGGCTGCACAATTAAAAAGCCGTTTGCCATTGGTGTCGGGATTTTGCCGTATCGTGCCGATGACCACGGTCATACCCGCAGTCCCCGGAATTATCTGGTCAAGAGGATCTGAGGCGTGCTCGATAATGTCGGTGTCCTGAAACCAATCCTGGGATGTATAGCCGTAAATTATCAGCTCGGGGAAAACGACAAGATCTGAGCCGTCACTGCGCGCAGTTTCGATCGCTGCGATGATCTTCGCCACATTACCCTGAATGTCGCCGTTCGTCGAATTGATCTGGGCGATGGTTACTTTCATTAAATGGGAAGCTAGCTGGAACTGTTGGTTTCTGTTGGGGCGTTTTGTTCGGACCTTTTGATCATCGTCAGGCGATTGCCGCGTTCGTTGTATTTCACCTCATCCATAATGTTATAGATAAAGAGAACGCCGCGGCCGGACGCTTTAAAGAGGTTTTGGGGGTCGCGCGGATCGGGGATCGAATTAACGTCAAAGCCCTCGCCCTGGTCCTCGATCGTGAACCGCGCTTCAGCGGACGAGACCTCGGCCGTGATACGGACCAGCTTGCCCGCGTCAAACTTGTTGCCGTGTTTGATAGCGTTGACGAACGCCTCGTCGAGAGCGACGAAAAGGTTTGACTGCTCGGCCTTGACCACGCCCAATTTCTCGACCCGCTTCATCAAATAATCGAGGATCGAGTGCATGATACCGATCGAACTAGGCAACTCGAACTCGATATTCTCGCGAATGTCGCGGACGATGTCTTTCTTATCGACGAACTGTATTTTATAGTTGAGTATGGTTTCGACGAGGTTCTTTAATTCTGCCTCATCAAAGCCGTCAAGGCGAAAATTCGAAGCGCATATCTTGAAAGCTTTAAGGTGAGTGCGGCCAACGGGATTATCGGCCATGCTGTCGATAGCAGGCGCGCAGTGATTTCCGTTACTGGCGAGCGAGGATTCGGCGGGAAAGTTCTCAACATCGAGATCGGTAATGACGAGGTCGTAGTCGCTAAAATCGTCGACCGCTAATGCTTCGTTCCTATTCTCGACAATAAATACGTCGTGCCCGACTTCCGAGAAAACATCCTTTAAGGAGCTCGCTAAATCATCGTAATCGTCAATGATCAAAATTCGTCGTTGCATTGCAAACTGAGTAAGCCGACAATATTTACGATATTTTTTCGGCCTTGTTGCAAATAATACCTTAACTTATCCATTATTGTCCTGTTTGTGCGAGAGAAACTGCAACAGATCTACGAGTTTGGACCGCTTTCGAGGTTTACGCGTAAACAACGTATAACCATCCAAGCGGCCGACCTCGCTTTTTATGGCCTGATCCGGACTATCGGTTCAACGATAAAATTCGAGACATCAGGCTGGGAGCACGTCGAGTCGACCGGCGGATCGGGCAAGGCGCCGATCTATGCGTTGTGGCACGATCGCATATTTGGCGGCACGTATTTTCTGCGTGACCGGGGCATCGTTGTAATGACTTCACAAAGTCTTGACGGTGAGTATATTGCACGTTTTTTGATCAGATTCGGATTCGGTGCCGTGCGGGGTTCATCGACCCGCGGAGCCGTTGGAGCGCTTGTTGAAATGATACGGGCCGCCCGCAACTCGGTGCCGACCGCGTTCACCGTCGACGGTCCACGAGGCCCTAGATACGAGGCAAAAATGGGCCCGGTAATGTTGGCAAAAAAAACCGGCTTTCCGATACTGCCGTTCAGCGTAGAATGCGAAAAATATTGGACCGTGAACAGCTGGGACCAGCTTCAAATACCCAAACCTTTTTCGCGCGCCTGTTTTATGGTCGGAGATCCAATTTTCGTTCCCCCTTACTCAGACGAAACGATGCTCTCGTCAAATCAAAAAGCCCTGCAAAGCTCACTGGACGAATTGGTGAGGCGTGGCAAGGAATGGAAGAATGGCTTGACCCCGTAGACCGATTTTTTTAATTTCAATCCAGGACGTAGTGACAGACGAAATAGTCGAAAATACCGATGCAGCCGATAAGCTGCCCGACGGCGGCGGTTCAATATTTCAGTGGCTTCTGCCGCTGCTGCTTTTATTGTTGCTTATCGCTCTTGGATTCTGGTTTTTCCGACGTTCAGAGCCACGCACCCCGCCGTCGAACACAAATAACGGCGATGTAAATGCGAGCCGGGCGCGCCAAAACACCGACGCAAAAACGAT
>JBDTMQ010000380.1:0-8190 GCA_039934155.1 Acidobacteriota bacterium
GTGACCTGGGCGGCCGCGACGTTCGGAAAAAGCATTCTCAGCGGCTGCCATTCCTTTCCGCCAGTGCGGATTCCCAGGTCATCGGGCGATAGACGGCCCGCTTCGAGCTGTTCGATGATCCACTCGTCTTCGAACGGACCGGACTGCGTACCGGCATGGGAAATAAATGTCGACATATGCCAAATTTTCACGGCCCGGCTCTAGCCGCGCATACTCAATCGGCTACGATCTGGCCATAGGCATCCGGCCTTCGGTCGCGGAAAAATTGCCAGGTGTTTCGCACCTCTTTGATCTTGTCCATATCAAGATCGG
This sequence comes from Acidobacteriota bacterium, assembly GCA_039934155.1. GTDB lineage: Bacteria > Acidobacteriota > Blastocatellia > Pyrinomonadales > Pyrinomonadaceae > OLB17. The sequence continues at coordinate 313 of JBDTMQ010000380.1, forward strand.
CGATGACCAGTTCGTCCTGATCTCGTGAGCCTTCGGCGATGATCTGGCCGCGCGGATCGCAGAAATAACTCTGGCCGTAAAACTCGCCTATGTTCCATGGGGCCTCGGTCCCGACGCGGTTGATCGCGCCGACAAAGTAACCGTTCGCGACGGCATGCGCGGGCTGCTCGAGCTTCCACAGATATTCGCTAAGACCGGCGACCGTGGCCGAAGGGTTAAAGATTATCTCGGCGCCGTTCAGGCCAAGACATCGCGCGCCCTCGGGAAAATGCCGGTCATAGCAAATATATACACCGATGCGGGCAAATGCGGTATCAAAGCACGGATAGCCGAGATTGCCCGGCCTGAAGTAGAATTTTTCCCAAAATCCCGGCGCGACGTGCGGAATATGCGTTTTGCGGTATTTGCCGAGATATTTCCCGTCGGCATCGATCACCGCTGCTGAATTGTAATAAACGCCGGTCTGTTCTTCTTCGTAGATCGGCACGATCAGAACCATGCCGTGCTGTTTGGCTACATCCTGCATCAGCTTGACGGTCGGCCCGTCGGGTATCTTTTCGACGGCCTCGTACCAGCGCGTCTGCTGTTCGGCGCAAAAATATGGCGTCGTAAAGATCTCCTGAAAGCAGAGCATCTGAACGCCCTGTGCCGCGGCGGCCTCGACAAGGCGCATTTGGTTGTCGAGATTTGCTTTTTTGATCACGTCTATCGCCGCGTCGGCCGGCGCGACATTATGTGCTTGAATGAGTCCTGCTTTGATTATCCTTGCCATTTTATTTTTGTCACCAAGTTCACAGAGCTGCGATCCTTACGAGCAGCCGCTCAGGAACTGCTGTCTGCGTTCTCGGTGATCTCTGTAGTTTTACTTTTCGAAAGTGCCCAATGTACGGCGAACGCTACGCCAAAACCGACGAACCACGCGTAATCATACAAGGGGCGAAACACAGGAATTATCAGTCCAATCCAGGCAAAAAAGCAACCTAAAAGCGTTGCGCCAACTGCCCGCCAGTTCCATCCTGCATATTCGCCATCGGTCCGGTAAAGGTCGCCGAGCGCCAATTGCCGCTTTCTGATCAGCCAGTAGTCGGCGATTAGCACGCCCGCTATCGACCCGAGCCCGCCCGAATAACCGAGCAGCCAGGAGAATATGTATCCACTCGGATCGGCCAGCAGCCGCCATGGCTGCATAACGATACCGATTATCCCGGTGATCAATCCGCCGGTACGGAAAGAGATCCAGCGAGGGAACGCGTTAGCAAAATCATTTGCGGGCGAGACCACGTTGGCGGCGATATTTACAGACAGCGTGGCAACGATTATCGTAAACATCGACACCGCAACGACCAGCGGCTGTGAGAATTGCCCGACCAGCTTTACCGGGTCCCAAAGCTCATCCGCCTTTGAATGAGGGAACACAACGACAGCCGCCGATGTGATCAAAATTCCCATCGCGGCGAAAATGACCATCGTGGTCGGCAGGGCGACGGTTTGACCGACGACCTGTTCACGCTGGCTTTTTCCAAAACGCGTAAAATCGGGCATGTTCAGGCTTAGCGTTGCCCAAAAACCGATCATCGCGGTGAGGCTGGGAATGAAGATCGGAAAGAATTCGCCGAAGGTGCGAAACTTGCCCGGCTCGTGCAGCAAGAATCCGATGCCGCCTGCCTGATAAAGGATCCAGCCGAGGAGGATCGCCGTCATGACCAGCACAAACGGTGCTGCCCAGTTCTCGACCCTTCGCAAAAGGTCCATGCCGCGAAAGATCACGAAGATATTCAGCGCCCAAAATAACAGGAACGAGATCCATTCGGTCGGCGTGTGTCCGCCGACGGTTCCGCCGAACAGATCGTGCCAGGCCGGGAAAACAGAGCCGAAAAAAATATGTATCGCCTGGCCGCCGATCCACGTTTGTATGCCGAACCAGCCGCACGCAACGATGGCCCGCATCAGGGCCGGTAGGTTCGATCCCGCCGTTCCGTAAGCGGCCCTCGCAAAAACCGGAAACGGTATGCCGTATTTTGTGCCGGGATGAGAGTTCAGCAAAATAGGAGCCAACACGATCAGATTGCCTAACAGGATCGTGATCAACGCCTGCCACCAATTCATTCCCGCCGATATCAGGCCCGACGCCATCATATAGGTCGGAATGCAGTGAGCCATCGATATCCAGAGGGCGGCATAGTTGTAAGTGGTCCAGTTTCGTCGGGCGATGGGCACGGGCGCCAGGTCGACGTTATAGAGCGGCGATGTGCTTATGCTTTCTTCGGCATCCGCATTCAGCTCGACCCGGCCGTCTGCATGTTGAATGGTTTCGGTCATAGTTAAGATCTAAATGATAAGATCGGGAAACAAAACGTTGACACTATACCCTGACTGGAATAAAGTTATCCAGATTCACGATAAGCAACCTTTTTTCAGACGGATCTTCCGTGCCAGGGGTGCCGGCGAAGAACGATCCGTACTAATTGACCATAGAGGAGCAAAAATATGTCAAATCCCCATGAAAATGACCTGGTCGACGGCGATGACGTCGAATCGTATCAGGAACCGAACACCAAGCAGGAGCCGAACACCGGCATCATTCAGGAACCGAATACGGGAATAACTCAGGAACCGAATACCGAAGAAGAATAGGTACTAGCCGCATCAGTTACTTTCGGTAAATCCCATCCGCGCCAATAACGGCGACCAGCGAGGATCCTCCTTCAAAGGGCGGAAGCGCGGGTTAGCCTTGGCGTGTGTGACGCCGGGATCGCGCACCGCGATGGCCTTTTCGAGCCAATCAAAGGCCTTGTCGGTGTCGCCCCGGACGGTATAGATCTCGGCGATCTGGTATTCGTTGCCGACCGCAGACTCGTTAAGAATTGTTTGAAGTGCGGCGGCGGAATCGTCATCGCGTCCGGCGACGTTGTTAAGAATGGCCAGTGCCCACATTCGCCAAAACTCATCCTGTTCGAGATCCGCCTGTGTGAATGCCTCGTCCATTCGGCCGCCGTCCATAAGCACTAAGGCAAGTAGCGCATTCGTAACGAATCGATGCGGCGCAAGCTCGAGCGCTCGGCGAAACGCTCTTTCCGATTCATCCAAAAGGTCGGCCGCATGGCAGGCAAGCCCCAAATTATGCCAGAAAGCAGCACTTAGAGGATCCTGGACGAGCACCTTTCGACTTAATTCGAGCGACTCATCTGTGCGCCCAAGTTTGTATGCAAGGATGCTTGCACCGTCGATCACTGACGAACTGCCGGGAGCGAGTTCCAACGCCTTTCGATAGGACGCTTCGGCCCCGGCGAAATCCCAATCATAAACGACCTGTATCCGTCCCAGCTGTGCGTGGCCCTCGGCGAGATTCGGCTCCAGTGCAAGTGCCCGGAGGGTCGCCTTTCGCGAGGCATTAAAACCTTCTTCGATCGGTGTCCAACCCTTGCCAACCTCGATCGAATAGGCACGGCCCAATTCTGCCCAGCAATGTGCGAACTCGGGATCGATCGCCAGAGCTTCGTTAAAGCAGGCGATGGCCTTTTTTGTGTCATCCTGAGTGGTCTTATCTAGAAAAAACCGACCCAGCAGCATCAGCCGCTGTGCTTCTGGGTCGTCGGCCCGGCCCTTGATCGCGACGGCAACCTCTGAAACGACCTCTTCGGCGATCGCGATCTTCTGGTCGCTTCCCACCAGCCGGACCCGTAGCTCTTCGACAACGGATTGCGCGATATCATCCTGAACCGCAAAAATATCGTCCATTGTGCGGTCGTAGGTTTCAGACCATAGCTGAAAACCGTCCTCGACCTTGATCAGCTGTACCGATATCCTGACCCTTTCGCCTGCTTGTCGAATACTGCCTTCCAGAACGAAGGCCACATTGAGTATCCGTCCGATCTCGGCAACCGTTATCGATTTACCCTTGAAGGCGAAAGCAGATGTCCTTGCCGCGACCCTCAGTCCGCGGATCCGCGACAGCACGTTCAACAGCTCTTCCGAGAGCCCGTCCGAGAAATAATCGCCGCTTTGGTCAGCACTAATATTCAGGAACGGGAGTACAGCGATCGTGTTTTCGGCGATCGACGCCTGGCTGTCAGCCGATGAAAACACGCGAGTTTGAACATCGTTGAAATGGTCGAAGTAAGGCAGCACGGCCGTCGCATCGAACTGTGCCGAAACCGGTCCAAGCAGTAAGGCGGTGCCGTCGTCGAGACAGTACAGCAAACTTTCGTCGAAATAATCGCGTCGGCATTCAGGGCAGCGTTTCATAACAAAACTCTACGTGTCTATTTGCATGCGTTGGGCGGACGCGCATGTGCTGTATCAGTCGACCTTCACCATTTTCAGCCAATAATTCATTGCGTGCAGATGATCGACATGGTCGGGGGCCGTGTTCCCGGCATAACCGCGAACGTGAAATCCACTTTGATCGACGGTGCTTAACTGCTGCATCCCCATTGGGCCGTCGCGCAGTTTTGGCACGCGTTTTAAGCCGATCGACCTGATCACGTAGTCAACACACTCGGTCGTGCTCGCAAACGTTCCCGGAAATATTTCCGAGTGAGAAATAACAAAATGCTTTCTGCCGGCCGCAGCATCCCGGGCGAATGCAATAAAAGGCGCAATATCCCCTTCGTTGATCGTACCGCCGTCGGCGATCACTTTGCCTTCCGGCAAATAACTAGCATGAATTCCATCGAGCAGCAAAACTCTGTCCACCCGACGATAATTTTCTTCCTGGCGCAGGATGGCCCTTATCCCGCCATATCCCGCGGAGAAGCCGGTCAGCGTGATCGACGACCATTCAGCTTTGCTGCCGAGTGTTTTGGCCGCCTCGTCTATCAACGCCCCGAACAACCCGGTGTCGCCGAAAGGTTTGCCGTAAGCGCTTGAACCTGAACCGATCTGCACGGTGATCAGAGCGGCCTTTGGATAATACTTTGCGATCTGATACTCGACAAGCCAGGGCGCACCGTGAAAATGAATTATCAACGGCGTTCCTCGATCTTTCCGGACCTTTGGGCCGATAAAAAGCCTGGCCCCTTTTAAGGTGGACAGCTCGATCCGTTGTCCGGGCGGATCGTTCCTTTCGATACGCGAATGCGGCCGCGTCGTATCCGACATCGGTGACGGATTTTGCTGCGGCCGGACAGACAGAACAGCAAGCGGAACGAGCACGGCGGACCCTATACGAAAAACTATCCGGGATCGCCGTCGATGGGGTGCATTTTTGCTGGTCCCCAAACCGGGCCGAGCTGCATTCAAATTCTTAATTTTAGGATGAGAATCAGGTTTCATCAAATAGCGCGACAAGCTCTCCGGCCCCCGGCTATCTACACATTACAACAGCGAGCGCGTTCCGGATACGATGATCGAGGCATCCCGCAAATAATCTGCTTTGGCAGGGTCATTTGCAAGTAAAATTATCGATCTGATCTTGAGATCTGAAATAATTTGGGCAGCCGCCAAATAGGTGCGGTTATCGGCCTTGTATCCTGCCATTTTATAGGCCTCGGCCTGCCCGAATTCTTTCTTGAACGGCATACTTTGAATGAGCGCCAAGTGTCCGTTGCCTTTCCCTTCCTGATCGAGCCAGATAACTGCCCCTTTTCCTTCGTTCTCGATCAATTTCTGTGCGAACTCCATTTGTTCGCGGCAGTCGCATTCGATGCTGTTGAAAATATGAGCGCTGATACAGTGTGAATGCACTCGGCAGAGTACATCGTTGTTTTCCGCCACGTCGCCCGTAACGAGCGCGATAGACTCAGATCGCCCATCATAATAGAGAATTTCAGTAAAAACCCCGAATTTTGTTTTTAATTCTCGCTCAGCAAGCCGAATGATCATCATTTTCATCCCCTGGCGTTCGCAATTGAGATCGAATAAGATTATCGCTTTGCTCGTCAATTTATCAAAGGATGCCAAATGCACCCCTTCGTTATCCGCGTCGCTGAGCAAATACTTTTCGATTGAATTTCATATCGCCCTCGCAGCCCGGAGCACACGTGATCGGATCCACACTTTTACTCCACTTTGATCAGTGGTATCCTTCAGCATCTTTTTTTCATTTCTATAGCCACGTTTCGTCAACTATTCCCATTCGCTGAAGGAGAAAAGATCTTAAGGTTCAGAGACGGCTCGCCGGAAAAGTAGCCATCATCACGGGGGCGACCGGCGGAATCGGCGAGGCAACGGCATAAACGCTTTCTTGACGAAGGAGCAAACGTTATGCTGGTCGGCCGTTCGTCTGAAAAGCTGATATCGAGGGTCGAACGACTCGGCGCACAGGGAAACGTCGCTACATTTGTCGCCGATGCAGCCGATGCAGAGGCGGCCTCGGTCACGGCTACTGTCGAAGCATTTGGCAACGTCGATATTTTACTGGCAAATGCCGGGACTGAAGGAAGTTTTGCTCCGATCGAATCACTAACCGCTGACGAATTCAGCTTTTGCACCGGCGGGATCCATATGGCAGATGGCGGGTTTACGGCCGCATGATCTTAGAACTATCAACTGAGAAGGAGAGAATCGTGAAAAAAGTATTGATGATCCTGATGGTCATTTTCTGCGTTTCCTGCACGTGTTTTTCGCAGGCTAATAGGTCAAGCGAAAACAAAACAGTCGAATCGCGGATCATAACGCTCGAAAAAGCGGGTTGGGAGGCTTGGAAAAACAAAGACACATCGTGGACCAAAAATAATGTCACCGAAGAATTTATGCTGGTCAATGCATTTGGAGTGTCGACCAAGGCCGATACCATTAGGTCCACCGCCACTGATTGTGACGTTAAAAGTTACTCGCTCGATAATTTCAAGTTTGTAATGGCCGGCAAAGACACAGTTCTGATGACATACACTGCGAAACAGGACGGCGTATGCGGCGGAAAATCGATCCCGGCACAGGTACGTTCTTCGGTAGTGTATATAAGGCGCGGCGGAAAATGGCTCGAAGCGCTTTATATGGAAACTCCCGCAGAACAATAAAGAACACTACGGCCTAAAATGGTGCGCTGCGGGCGCATCATTCTATCTTCAGCAAACCAGTTAGAAGAAACACTTCTTGACGATTCCAATCCGCACTCAATTCTCTTCAGAACTACCGCTGTCTACTTCCTGATTTCTCGCGACCTTACCGAAATACCCCCAAACGATCGTCAGTGGTATCGAACTGGTCGATCGGTGGCCTCTAGACGTGATCGTTAAAGCAGGATCAGGTGCACCTGAGGTTGCATCATGTCGAGGGTAAATAATTTGCATCCAGTTTTCGACCCCAAGCGAATTCATCTTCAAAGGACCTTACTTTTAATAAAAATTGAAAAGGAGTTTTGATGAAAAAACATTTTTTTGCAGCGGCGGCTATTGCAGCAGTCGTTTTCGTTAGTTCGGCTTCAGCTCAGATGATGTCAAACGATAATCCGATGGTCGGCGGTGCGGCTATGTATAAGACCAAAAACATTGTCGAAAATGCAGTGAATTCAAAAGACCATACGACGCTTGTTGCCGCGGTACAGGCAGCGGGTTTGGTCGACACGCTTAAGAGCGCAGGGCCGTTCACGGTCTTTGCTCCGGTCAACAGCGCATTTGAAGCACTGCCGGCGGGAACGGTCGAAATGCTCGTAAAGCCCGAAAATAAGAGCACATTGGTAAAGATACTGACCTATCACGTGGTGGCCGGCCGGATGGACTCTAAGGATATAGCGAAAGCCATCAGGAAAGGAAAAGGAACTGCCACGTTCAAGACCGTTTCCGGTGATACGCTTAAAGCTCGCATGGACGGCAATACACTTGTTCTAATTGACGAAAAAGGCGGTATGTCGCGTGTTACGATCGCCGATGTAAGACAGTCCAATGGTGTAATACATGTTGTGGACACCGTTTTAATGCCTAACTAATCTAGGTGTTC
>JBDTMQ010000381.1:0-11344 GCA_039934155.1 Acidobacteriota bacterium
GGCGGACACAAAACTTGCCGCAACCCCGCCACTCTCGATGATCGCAACACCCGCGCTGCCGAGACCGTTACCGGTTTGACAGAATTGGTAAAAAACAAGTGTTTGCTTCGCCGCCGGGCGTGTGAACGCGCCCTGCAAAACGGCCGCCGGTTCGAATTCCTCTTCGCAGATTTCGCTTTTCAGGATCGGCCGTACACGCGGCAGTACCAGCCGGTCGATCAGCCGGCGCTCGGCAGCTGAAAGTTTTGCATTTGCGGGCTCTGAAGCTGGATCGTTGATGACAATGCGGCTCTGACCGGAAGCGGCCAATGCGGCAGACGACAGCAAAAAAATGAGTGCGGGCCAGCTTTTCATATTGTATCGACAGAGTAAATTAACCACGCTTTATATACAAGCGTTTGCAAAACTGCGGTCAGTATCTGTAGGCTAAAAATATGATGCAGATCCAAAGACAGGAACACGGCCGCCGCGGCGCATTCTTTATCGAAGAGGATGGCGAATGGATAGCGGAGCTGACTTACATACGATCCACCGAGGGTCAGATAACTATCGACCATGCCGAGATAGACGAGGAATTGAGGGGCGAAGATCTGGGTAAAGACCTTGTAAAGGCCGCCGTCGACTTTGCCCGCGAGAGCGGTTTGAAGATCAAACCTGCATGCCCCTTTGCCAAAAAGGTATTTGACGAAACGCCCGATTACCAGGATGTTTTGGCCGCCTGACCCGCCAGAATGCAAGGTCCACGCATAACCGCCTCAAGCTATTCGAACAGCGCTCCGCTTTTGTGGAGCTTTCTATATGGGTCGAATAGAGGCAAGGCCGAGATCATTTTGGACAACGCCCCGTCGCGCTCGGTCGAGTTGTTCTCTCTTGGACGCGTCGATGCCGCACTCGTTCCTGTATTTGCATTTCAAACTATCGAGGGCGCGCGGCTTGTGCCTGACGTCTGTATCGGCGCTAAGGACCGCGTCAGAAGCGTGTGCCTGATCACCGACGGCCGCGAACTGGAAGATGTGAAAAGCGTATCGCTCGACGTCTCGTCCAAAACATCAGCTGCACTTACAAAGATAATCTTTCGCGAATTTTTGAATTTTGAGCCAACGTGGAGCACCGCCGAGCCGAATATTAGCAGGATGCTCGAGAAATCAGACGCCGCACTTCTGATCGGGGATCCGGCTCTGATCGCGGGCAAACACGCGGAGCCTACGATACGCAAATTCGACCTTGCCGAACTCTGGAACCGCTACACCGGCCTCGGTTTTGTTTTTGCGATGTGGATGGCCAAAAGTGCTAAGATCCCGCTCGACTTTGCCGCCGCCCGCGACGAAGGCTGTGATCATCTGGAAGAGATAATCTCAAATTATGAACCTGAACTCGCCCTCGGGCGCGAGGAAATGCGGGCTTATCTGTCCGAAAATATTTCTTATTCGATAAACGACAAAATGCGGGAAGGGATGAAGCTGTACTTTGAATTGGCTGAGCGGCACGGGCTCATCCCTCAGAACAAGCCGTTAATTTTCGCGGGTCAGTTAGCGGAAAATGCCTGATTGAAAGATCAGCAGCCAGCCGGCGATCACAACAAATACTAATAAACCCAGGTCGGTCGTTTCTAATTGTCTTTCGTGGTCTCTCATCATCGTTGTACTTACGCAAAATGCGTTCCTCAACCATATACGCGGCAAATTCGTGCTATTTGTATCAATAGTCGTATTAAACGAAGTCATTTTGCCGAAAAAACGACGCGGATCAAGTCAAATTGAACGAAAATGTTTGTCATGAGAGCGGACGACGGATATCGGCGTAAAGTTTCTCGCCCTCGACGCGACCGCCGTTGTCCTTGAGATGTTGGATGATGATGAGCGCCCTGTGGATGCGAAGGTCGACGTCGCGACCCGAAATGACGAAATAAATAAGGCTCCGCTGCCGGCCGGCTGGGAGATCGTGAAAAAGCCGGTCGCCTTCCGCGTCCTGTTTGAGCACTTCTTTAAACTCTTCGGGCATCGGCAGCCCGTATTTACTTTCGTCCTTCGCCAGCACAACGTCGACCTTATCGCCGGCCGTGATGCCCAATGACAGCCGCCGTTTTTTGTTGACAATAATATAGAAATATTCTGCCGACGGAAGCAGCGCGCACTGAAAGCTCTCGCCTTTATTAATCGTGCAGACAACTCGTCTGAACTTTCCATCAAATTTGATATTTTCGGCGATCGTTTTAGGTATCTCGAGAAAATGCCAGCCGGAAGCTTCGGCCGATGATGTAAGCCGGGCTTTGAATGAGATCGTCTTTTTAGTCACGGCCATTGATCGATCGGCGTTCTTTCGTCTGAACGCGTCGCGTCGACGACGCTATCCGCATCGCGCCGTGCTGTGTGTGATATTCAAACTGCCCGCCTGATAGTTTAAGCAGCTCGATACCGACCAGCGCTCGAGCGATCCGGCCGTCGACGTTCTTTACAAAAACGACCAGTTTGAGCATCAGCCGCTGATCGCCGGGCGACAGTGCCTCGAAAAGACGTTTTCCTTCCGCGTCCTGCCGCAGCACCTCTTCGAATTCAGCCGGCATCGGCATTCCGTATTTGCTGTTATCTTTTGTCAGCCTGATCCTTACGCTGTCGCCCGGCCGCAATCCCATCAGTGTGCGAAACTGCTTATTCAGCGTAATAAAATAATCGCCCTTGGCGGGAAAAAGCGCACAGTTAAACGTCTCAGCGTCGTTCAACGTACAGATCACTCGGCGAAGATTGCCCGTAAAGCCAAAATCCGCTACCGCGTTTTTAGGCACCTTTAATATATGCCAAGGTGGCGTGCTGTCGGTCAGCTCGACCGTTGAAATAAATTCGGCAAGCGGGCCATCAATTGCAATGTCATTTGGTCGTTTCATACGAGCCCGAAAAGCTTTTTGACCGCTTTCTCGCGGCGCTACGCGCCAGGCGAAACTCTGATAGAATTATAGACAGGACCTGACCATGAGCAACACCGTAGAGCTAATTTTGGACAAGGCCATCAAAGGCGGCCGTCTTGATGCGGATGATTGTACCGCACTTCTCGCTTCGAATGATTTCGTCAGGATCGGGCTCGCCGCTGATGAGATACGAATGCGGAAAAACCGGGCGGACGTCGTTACCTATATTATTGACCGCAACATCAATTATACGAATGTATGCAATGTCGTCTGTACCTTTTGCGCCTTTTACCGGCGGCCGGGAAAGCCCGACACGTACATTCATTCGATCGAAGAAATAGAAAAACGCATCGATGAAACCATCGCTCTCGGCGGTACTGGCGTATTGATGCAGGGCGGTTTGCATCCTGACCTCTCGATCGAGTGGTACGAAGATCTTTTACGAACGCTGCACGCCAAGTATCCGCGTTTTCAGCTGCACTGCTTTTCGCCGCCCGAGATACATAACATCTCACTGATCTCAAAACTCGATTACGTCGCCATAATGCAGCGGCTAAAGGATGCCGGACTCAACAGCCTGCCCGGCGGCGGCGGCGAGATACTCGATGACGAAGTGAGAAAGCGCGTCTCGACCAAATGCACGACACAGGAATGGCTCGACGTTATGCGCGCCGTCCACGAGGTCGGACTTCGTTCGACGGCGACGATGATGTTCGGTATCGGCGACCGCATCGAGCATCGCGTCCGTCACCTGCAGCGTGTTCGCGATCTGCAGGACGAGACCGGCGGATTCACCGCATTCATCCCGTGGACATTTCAGCGCGAGAATACCGCTCTTGGCCGTAAGATAACGGAAGTGCCGACGGGCATCGACTATCTGAAAATGCTGTCTGTGTCGCGGCTGTTTCTCGACAATATCCAGCACATCCAATCATCATGGCTGACACAGGGCCTGAAACTGGGCCAGGCTGCGCTTCGTTTCGGCGCCGACGATATGGGCTCGATCATGATCGAAGAGAACGTCGTATCGGCCGCCGGCGCCAACACCTGCGCAAATGAAAAGGAATTGCGTTACCAGATCCGCGAAGCCGGCTTCCGTCCGCAGCAACGAGACATCCTCTATAACTACATCGACCGCCCCGAGACCATCGACGCTGACAAGAGCGATTCAATGAAACTGAAACAGCTCAGCGTGGCATTCGCGGATTGAACGATCTGGAAGGAGTAGTTCTATGCACATTAACGCCGTACCACTGGCAGTTTATTTTTGCTGGAATAAGTTCCGTGATTGTTTTGGTGTTTTTGATTCGCGAAATTCCGTACCTCAGAAGCGAACCTGCAATCCTTTAGTAATAAACTGTCACCACGTGCGAAATACCGATTCCTTATTCGTTCCCAACATATCAGCGAATCCAATTTTCTTGTCAACTTGTCAAGAAACCTGGTACAATTAATTTATGAAAAGCCTACCAGTTGGCGAGCTTAAGGCGCAGTTTTCTGAGGTTCTTGAAAAGGTGCGGCAGGGCGAGAGTTTTGAGATCACATTCGGCAAAAACAAAAAGCCCGTCGCCAAGATAGTCCCGATAAACGGTTCCAAGTCTAAGAAGAAACGAACGCTGGGTATTTTGGAAGGCAAAATGAAAGCAGTCTTTGCTGACAACTTCAAGATGTCCGACGAAGAGTTACTAAACCTGCGCGGATGAGACTGTTGCTGGACACCCATACATTTCTTTGGGCGCTCTCGGCGCCTTCAAAATTACCCAAAAATGCCCGCACGGAAATAGAAAGCCGGTCGAACGAGGTTTTCGTCAGCGCGATCTCATTTTGGGAGATCGCGATCAAGACGCGAATAAAGAAATTAAAGCTCGGATGGGATGATGACCTGATCGTCGCAACACAAAACGTTGGTTTTGTTCCGATCGCCCTGACACCTGAGGAGGCAGCATCCTACGGCGAATTGACCGAATCCACCCATGGCGACCCATTTGACCGAATGCTGATCTGGCAAGCGATACAACGCAACCTAACTCTTGTCAGCGGCGACCCTGAATTCAACAAATTCAAATCAGATGGGTTAAAACTGCTCTGGAAGTAAGCTGTGGCTACACCATGTCATCCACGTCCGCATACGCCTCGATGAATTTTATATCCGGGATCAGAATTTCCTTTCCCTCGTGCACGATCAAGCCCTGCTCCTGCAGCCGCACAAGCATTCTTGTCACAACTTCGCGGACCGATCCTATCCTGGCCGCGAGCTGATTATGCGTCAGCCCGAGTTTGAATTTGGTGCCCTCCGGAGTTTCGATCCCGCGGCTGCGCGCCTCTCTGATCAGCAGTTTTGCCAGACGCTGGCCTACCTCGCGAAGCGAAAGCGTCTCGACCAGCTCAGCACATTTTCTCAGGCGCGACGCGATCAGTCGTGCGGCTGAGATTGCCAGCTGAGGATGCTCGAGGGCGGTTCTCATGACATCCGTTTTGCTCAGAAAATAAACGGTCGAGCGTTCTTCGGCGGCTGCGGTCGAGGGATATGCCCCGTCGTCAAAGACCGGAACTTCAGCTATGGTCGTCACTGCACGTTCGACGTGTATCACCTGTTCGCGACCGTCGGCACCGGTGCGAAATGCGCGTATCGAGCCCTCGACAACGACATACATACCTTTCGCCTGGTCGCCCGCCAGAAACAAAATTTCGTTGCGTCGCAAGTGTTTGACGATCGCATGCCTGGCCAGTATCTCGAGCGTTTGGTCGTCGAGATCGCGAAAGAGCGCGGTCTGCTGCAGAATAGAGATTTTTTGATCGGCCATTAGACGGATTTTAGCAGAATACAACGATCGTTCACCTTATAATGCGCGGGCTCGGTGGTCGCGCTCATAACACGGGCGACGGATCACTCGTGAGTTGCGGCCGCATTTTGAATGCGAAATCTGGGCGGAAGATTCGCCAGTTCCTTCTCGACCATTTGGGCGAGCTGATCATTTTCGGCAGCAGTAAGCAGTTTGCCCGCCAGCGGATAAATATCTCGTTCTTCGATCTGGTTGTGAATCTTAAGCCGCGCCGCGACAGCTTCCAGCATGTTTTCGATCTCGCGAAAGACGCTGCCGTCGGCATCGGCATCGGTCACGATCTGGCGAAGCCGGTTGACGCACTTTCCGATCTCGACGACAAAAAAATCGTGATCGCGACGAAGCTTCGGGATTAGCTCCGGCAGTTTATACACGGGCGAAGTGGTATCGTCCGCTCCCGCGGCCAGAGCCTTATCAAGCAGCATCGGGAAAAGGTGCAGATGCTCGGCCCGTATGTGTATGCCCAGCCGCGCCCAAAAAAGATCGAGATCATTAAGCGATGCTCCCGGTTCATTGGACGCAAGCGAAGCCAGAGCGGTATCTAGTAAACGGTCGAGTTCGCCGTGGTCGTGTTCCAATCGGTCTTTTTGAGCGGTCATAAAAAGTAAGCCTTAAGCCCCGCGGCCTGCTGCAGGTAAAATAAGGCCGTCGATGCGTTCCCTTTATGTCGATCGGGTATCGGGAAAATTATTTCCAAAAAGATCCCAACTGGTGACTTATGTCACACGGCAAAGCTTTTGCGGTCGTTAATCTAACAATAGCTTCTAAATAGAGTGCAAATATTATGAATAACTTTACTACGAAAACGATCCGCGAGATAGCACTAGAATATCCTGAGACAACACGTGTTTTCGAAGATCTGAAGATCGATTATTGTTGCGGCGGGCGCAAGTCATTAGATGATGCATGCGCCGCCGCGGGACTCGACTCAGCTGCCGTTGCCGAAAGAGTAGAAACGGCTATTCGCGATCGTGCGCCCGTGAACGGCGGGGCTCACCCGGAAAAAGAATCGCCCACTGACCTTATCGCTTACATCATCAGCAAGCATCACGTCTTTACCGTGCAGGAGATCGAACGCCTCACGCATCTGATGGAAAAAGTATGCATCCGCCACGGCGAACAGCACCCGAAGCTGTATGAACTGCAAAAAATATTCCTCGATCTTGCCGACAGCCTGATCCCGCATATGCGAAAAGAAGAATCGGTTCTTTTCCCGTATATCGAGAGCATCGAGTCAGCCGCGACGAACGGTTCGGCGTTTATTCGCCCGCACTTCGGCACCGTCGAAAACCCGATCAGAATGATGATGTTCGAACACGATACCGACGGCGAACGGCTCAGGGGAATGCGTGAGATAGCGAGAGATTATCAACTGCCGCCCGATGCATGCCCAAGCTTTACGGCCCTGTACGCCGGACTGCAGGATCTGGAAAAAGACCTGCATCGACACATTCATCTTGAAAACAACGTCCTTTTCCCGGCAGCCATCGGGTTAGAACGTACGTCGGCAGCGGCGGCCTAAGGTAGCCGACAAATTTACCCGGGTATTGAACCGACGCAAATTTAGGAATATCATTCCCGGATACGGAGGCCTATGAATACCGATCCGCGAACATACGCCGAATTCTGGGACTTTTATGTCTCAGAGCATAGCTTGCCGGCGACGCGTCTGCTTCATTTTGCGGGCACGTCGCTCGGCATTTTTCTTCTCGCCCTGAGCATTTATTCGGGCCGCTGGTATTACTTTCCCGTCTTTTTTATCGTCGGTTACGGATTTACATGGTTCGCACATTTTTTTGTCGAAAAGAACCGGCCCGCAAGTTTTCGTTTCCCGTTCTGGTCGTTCATCAGTGATTTTAAAATGATGTGGATGATGCTGACCGGGCGAATGAACCGCGAGGTTGAAAGGGTTGCAAACGCCGACAGTTAGTCCGCCGCCGGACTCATTGGCCGCAGTATTCCGAGATCAGCTCGAGCGATCGATCATATCGGTATGAAATTCCCATGTGGCCGTCGTCAAATTCTTCGTGAATATGGGCAATGCCGTGCGCGGTCAAACGTTTTGACAGCACGCGGGCGCCGATGTCGAGCGAGAATTCGTCGCGGGTGCCGGCATCTATAAACAGCAGCTTCAACGACCTAAGCTCCTCGACCGAATCTTTTACCAGCCGGACCGGATCGTTAGCGAGCCATCGCAACCAGACCTCATCAATAATTTCGCCCGTCGCGATATCAAAAAGCAGATCATATCCGGCCCCGTTCGGCGAATAACAAGCGCTCATTGCAATGATATTGAGCGCGTAATGATCGTCGCGGCCTTTCTTTTCACTTGTCCAAAATCTTTCGATAAACCCTTTCGGATCGCCGTTTATCAGCCGGAAAGCCTTGGTAATATCGCCCGTATAACACAGATCGAAATAAGCATCGCCAGCCGTTGCGCAAACCATCGAAAAACAATCTGAGTGCCGCATCCCCATAATCAGCGCGCCATAGCCGCCTGACGATTTCCCCATCACTGCCCGCCCGTCACGAGTGCCTATCGTCCGAAAGTTTTCATCGACGAAAGGAACCATCTCGCGCGTAATATAGTCTTCGTAATTGCCGGTGGCGGTAGAATTTGGGTATTGCGATCCGCCGTATTTTGTAAAGCAGTCAGGCATCACGACGATCATCGGCGTTACGCGACCGGCTGCAATCAGACGGTCCATCCGTTCGGCCATATTCGGCGAAAAAGCGTTGTCGTTGAGCAGCATTTTGCCGCGGCCGGTAAAGCCGGTCAGACAATATACGACCGGATAGCGAACGTCGGTATCTGAATATCCCGGCGGCAGATATAAATACAGATCGCGAACGTGCGGGTCGCCGAGCGGATTGTTTCTCAGGAGGCTGCTATTGTGTTTCAGGATCTTGATCGATCCTTGCGTTTGATCGGTATCGGCCATATATTCAGTTTAAGGCGGAATCTGAAAACAATAAAATGTCATCCGGAGATCTTGTAACCGTAAATCCTACGGCCCTTAATTCGACCATAGAGTTTTTGACCGCGATGGTCACGCCGACGCTGTTGATCTCGGCGACCGGGTCGCTTGTGTTATCTACATCGACGCGCCTGGGCCGCGTCATCGACCGCGTTCGCGATCTTGAACAGCGACTGGGCGATCTAATCGTCGTTAAGGACAAGGAATCGGTGCCGCTGTACGAAAAACGTGTAGATACGGTCGTGAATTTGCTGGACAAGGTAACCAGCCGCGCTCGTATCTTGCAGAGGGCAATGGGCACATTTTATTACGGCCTCGGATTTTTTGTACTGACCAGCGTCACCATTGCGTTAGCCGCGTTCTTTAATACATATCGCTGGCTGCCGATTCCGGTCGGCATCGTCGGCATCATGTTCCTCTTTTACGGAAGCCTGCTGATGTTGTTGGAAACACGGATGGCGACGGCAACGGTGAATGCGGAGATGGATTTTACATGGGCACTTGCAAATAAGGTTGCTCCGCCCGAGATAATTAATAAGTACATCTACAATGCACACGGAAAACGCCGGCTCAGACGCAAGGTACTTGAAACTCTTGAAGACGGGCCAGCTGACAAAACAAGTTGAAGCTCTCGAAGCGATGCTAGCCTCGTGCACCGTCTGCCCCAAGAATTGCGGCAACGACCGTCTGAATGACGAGATCGCCGCGTGCTATTCGGGCCGGCTGCCGATCGTGTCCTCATATACGGCGCACTTTGGCGAAGAGCCATGCTTGAGCGGAACTGGCGGTGCCGGAAATATATTCTTCGGCAACTGCAACCTTCGATGCGTTTACTGCCAGAATTACCAGATCTCGCAGACGTGGAAAGAGCAGCGAAAGAACGAGGTCACGCACGAACGCCTGGCCAAGATGATGCTGGAATTACAGGATCGCGGCTGCCACAACATCGGCTTTGTCTCGCCTACGCATTTCGCACCGCAGATGGCCCGGGCTATTCTCATTGCCGCTAGTCAGGGCTTCAACCTTCCGATCGTCTACAACACGAACGCGTACGATTCGGTCGAAGTTCTTCGCCTGCTCGACGGCATCGTCGACATCTACCTGCCTGACCTCAAATACGCCGACTCTGACGCAGGCTTCCAATTCTCAAAGGTCCGCAATTACGCCACGCACGCCCGGAACGCCATCAAGGAAATGCACCGTCAGATGGGCGATGAACTCGTCTTCGGCGAAGACGGTTTGTTGAAAAGCGGCCTCCTGATCCGCATGCTCGTCCTGCCGAACGGCATGGCAGGTATCGAAGAAAATCTTCGCTGGATCCGCGACGAACTTTCCCCACGCACCGCCATCTCGCTGATGGCGCAGTACTACGCAACCAACAAAGCCGCGACCGACCCGCGCTATATCCTCCTTTCCCGCCGCATCTCCGAAGGCGAATGGTTCGAGGCAGTCTCGCTTCTCCACGAGCTCGGCATCGACGAAGGATTCATGCAGGAGTATGAATCGGCATCGCACTACTACCGGCCGGATTTTACAGATAGGGATAAGCCGTTTAAGGATATTCGGGATTTCACTTAGATGTTAAAGAGAATTTTACTAGTGATATTTACGAATCTGGCCTTCCTCATTGCTGTAGTGTCTATCTACGCCATCGGGTATGAATATGATCGTGAGCACAGACTCTACCCGGAGTCGATCCAGATATCGTATGACATGAGTATCGGCGGAGTTTATGGACAGCGGTGGGAACGAACAGCTAAGTTTTTGCTGATTGTCGGGGGGCTTTCGAATGCCGTGATCTTGCTAAGCTGGTATAGAAATTTGCAAAGCGAACGAGAAGCGGGATTTGGTCTGCGCCAAGAATTATGAAAACAGTAAACGATGCCCCTGATTTTACACTCAAAGACGGCGACGGAAACCACTGGACGTTGAGTGATCACCGCGGCAAAACGGTCGTGCTGCTATTTTATCCGGGTGATAACACGCCGGTCTGCACGGCGCAGCTTTGTTCGGTTCGGGACCATTGGTCCGAGTATAAGACGACGGGGGCGGAGGTTGTTGGGATATCGACCGATACGGTCGAATCGCACAAAGGATTTGCAGACAAGAACGAATTGCCGTTGCGGCTGCTGTCTGACGCGGACCGCAAAGTTTCGGAAATATACGGTATGAAAAGTTGGCTGCCCGGCCGGTCGGCACGTGGTGTCGTCGTCATCGATAAGGAAGGCAGGATCGCATACAGCAAAGCCCAACCTGTAAGTTTGTTCAAACCGAGTGATGCGGACGTGCTGGCGGCGATTAGGAAGGCGGCTTGAATATTAGCTGCTCTGGCTTCGGCATTGCAGCCGACGGTCTCGGGCCGTCGCCGATATGTTAAAATCAACCTATGGCAATATTCGGTAGCGACAAATTCAAATGCGGACGTTGTGGGCAGAAAGGCGAGCCGCTCGGCTATGCACCTATTCCGACCGAGCTTGGACAAAAGATCGGTGCCGAGATGTGCAAGGATTGCTGGGCCGAATGGCAGCAGAAGCAAAAACAGCTCATCAATCATTTCGGCCTTGATGTTTCGAACCCGGACTCGCACCAGTTCCTTTTCGACAACATGAAGATCTTTTTCT
>JBDTMQ010000382.1:0-4268 GCA_039934155.1 Acidobacteriota bacterium
CGTGGACGCGCTCATGAGGCTGGATCTGCCGGCGGGCGTCGACGTCGAGATCAAGGCATTTGGAAAGAACTAGTTTGGAGTCCCTGCTTTAGCAGGCTTCTCCATCACGGATGGACCGCCTCAAGGCGGTATTCCGATCAAAAGATATGATCAGTGGAATCATTGGTAGAAAACTTGGGATGACGCAGCTTTTCGCTGAGGATGGAACGGTCACACCGGTAACCGTCATCAAAGCAGGTCCGTGCGTTGTCATCCAGACCAAAAGTGCGGCGGGCCGCGATGGTTATAACGCAGTGCAGCTCGGACTTGTCGAAGACAAGCCGGTTCGGCTCAAAAATGTTACGAAACCGCTTCGTGGCCATTTTGAAAAGACCGGCGGCGGCGTTCCGCCGACTCGGATCCTAAAAGAGATCCGGTTGAATGGCGAGCCTGAGGCGACGATAGGCGACCAGGTAAAGGTCGATGTCTTTACCGACGGCGATGCGATCGAGGTTGTGGGACGTTCGAAAGGACGAGGTTTTGCCGGTACGGTAAAGCGACATAATTTCTCTCGTGGTCCAGAGTCGCACGGCTCGATGAACGTACGCGAACCCGGGTCGATCGGCCAGTCGGCCTATCCGTCACGAGTGATCAAGGGCACGCGGTCTTCCGGACACATGGGCGATGAACGGGTCACGATTAAGGGCCTGACGGTCGCAAAAGTAGATGCGGAAAATAACCTGTTAATGGTCCGCGGTGCTGTTCCGGGTGCGAACGGAAGCGTTGTAATAGTAAGGAAATCGTAGTCGGCCAGCGGTATAAACTGACAGCAGATCGAATCGCTGCACACTGAAGACCGCTGTTGTCGATCGAACGGAGTAAGAAATTATGCCTACCGTAAAGGTTCGCAATTTGAAGAATAAAGAAGTTGGTGAGGTCAGCCTTTCGGATGCCGTTTTCGGCGTTGCACTCAACGAGGCTCTGATCCATGCAGCGGTCACAAATTTTCAGGCGAATGGCCGACAGGGCACTTCGGCGACCAAGACCCGCGGAAATGTTTCGGGTTCGGGTCGCAAGCTTTGGAAGCAGAAAGGCACCGGCCGGGCGCGTGTCGCCAGTTTGCGTTCGCCCTTGTGGAAGGGCGGCGGCAACGTTCATGGCCCTCAGCCCCGCGATTGGTCGTACAAAATGCCCAAGAAAATGCGTCGCGGTGCTCTGCGTTCAGCGCTTTCCGAGCGATTGCGAGAAGGAAATGTGATCGTCATCGACGAATTCGGATTAACGAACCCGCGGACGAAAGACTTTCTGGAAGCTGTCGGAGCTTTGGGCCTCATTGACAACAAGAAACGGGCCAAAATGCTGGTGATCGACTCGCTGGATAACGCGAACCTGGTCCTGTCGTCGCGAAACGTTCAGAAAACGAAGGTGACGAATAGCTTCGGGCTGAATATTTACGATGTCATTTATCACGAGAAGCTTTTGATCTCGAAGGCGGCCGTTGAGGAACTACACCAGCTTCTGGATCCGGCCCGCGAAGGCGGAAAAGCCGCACCGGCCCAGGTCGTGGAGCCGGCACCGAAAAAGACGGCAAAGCCGAAGGCCGAGAAGGCCGAAATATCGGAAACCGCCGAGCCAACAGAAGCAAAGGAGGCCGCTGAACCGAAGGAAAAAAAGGAAACGAAGCCGAAAACTGAAAAGGCTCCGAAGGCGGTAAAGGCCAAGAAGGAGGACGACGAAAATGAATAATTTCACCGTCTGGGATATTTTGAAATCGCCGGTCGTCACTGAAAAGAGCGTGATCCTTAGAGAGGATTCGACCGATGAGGACAGCGGCCGCAAAGCCGGCCAGGTGTTGACATTTCGTGTCGAAAAGACGGCTGGAAAATTGGACATCAAAAAAGCCGTCGAAGAGATCTTCAACGTAAAAGTGGCGTCCGTAAGGACGATCCAGTACGAGGGCAAACTGAAAAAGCGAGGCCGACAGGAAGGTCGCCGACCTAACTGGAAAAAGGCTTATGTCACCCTAAGAAAGGGCGAGCCGATGGTTGATTACGCAGAAGCAATTTAACGGTAAATGGTAAATGGTAAATGCTGAATGAAAGCAATTGACCATTCACCATTCATCGCTAACCATTAGAATTATGGGAATCAAGAGATTAAAACCGACATCGCCGGCGCGCCGATACCAGACGTATCTCACACGTGACGAATTGACGCCGGGAGCGGAACCGGAAAAATCGCTGCTCTCGCCCAAAAAGAGGATCTCGGGGCGGAACAGTGACGGGCGTATAACGATTCGCCGTCGCGGCGGGGGTCATAAACGGCACTATCGGATCATAGATTTTAAACGCGACAAAACGGGCATCCCAGGACGTGTCGCGCAGATCGAATACGATCCGAACCGTTCCGCACATATCGCTCTCATCTTTTATATTGACGGCGAAAAGCGGTACATCATCGCTCCGGTCGGGTTGAAAGTTAACACGACCATCCTGAGCGGCGAAGAGGCTGACATTCTTCCGGGGAACGCTTTGCCGATCAAGAATATTCCGCTTGGAACAGAGGTTCATAATATTGAACTCCGGCCAGGAAAAGGCGGCCAAATGGTTCGTTCCGCGGGCGGATTTGCACAGATCGTTGCAAAAGAAGGCGACTATGCTCAGCTTCGTATGCCGTCCGGCGAAGTTCGCCGGGTCCCGGTCGTCTGTATGGCCACCGTTGGACAGGTCGGCAACACAGAGCACGAAAATGTATCGCTGGGAAAAGCCGGCCGCAGCCGCTGGATGGGAAGACGTCCGAAAGTTCGCGGTGTAGCTATGAACCCGGTCGATCACCCGCACGGCGGCGGCGAGGGCAAGACCTCGGGCGGACGCCATCCGGTCACACCGTGGGGCCAGCCGACGCGAGGATATAAGACGCGGCGAAACAAACGCACGACGAATATGATCGTGAAGGATAGGAGAAGAAAATGATGAATGATGAATGCTGAATGATGAATTCTCGACCCATTCTGCATTCGGAATTCAATATTCTGAATTTGAAATATGCCACGTTCATTAAAAAAAGGACCGTTCATTGATCTAAGCGTTCAAAAGACTCTCAAACGGATCTCGGAAGGCGGTAAAAAGCCGCCCGCGATCAAGACCTGGTCGAGACGTTCGACGATCTCGCCGGATATGGTGGGTTTAACGTTTGGTGTTCATAACGGGAAACGTCATATACCGGTATTCGTTACCGAAAACATGGTCGGACATAAGCTGGGAGAATTCTCGCCGACACGGATGTTCAAAGGCCATCCGGGAACCAAGGCAGAGAAGATGGCGAAGAGGAAGTGATGAGTGATGAGTGATGAGTGATAAGTTGCCTAAGCAACATTCACCGTTCACCATTTACCGTTCACCATTAAAAAAATGGAAGCGATAGCAAAAACAAAATATCTTAAAGGGTCGCCTCGTAAGGCGCGTTTGGTGATCGACCTGATCCGCGGAACGAATGTCTCGCGGGCACTGGCGATACTCAAATTTACTGACAAGCGAGCCGCTGACCCGATCGCAAAGACGCTTAGATCCGCGATCGCAAATGCGACCTACATGGCCGAACAGCAGAACATCGCCATCGATCCTGACGATCTCTGGGTAAAGACCTGCTTTATCGATATGGGGCCGACAAAAAATCGGCGGCGTATGCGACCGGCACCGCAGGGTCGGGCCTATCGTGAACAACGTCACTATTGCCACATCACGATCCATGTGACGAGCGAGGAACAGGCGAAAAGTGAAAAGGAATTAAGAGCGGAAGCCGCTAAGGCGAAAAAAGCTGCGGCTAAGCCGAACGACGGCGGCGAAAAGAAGGCCAAAGCACCCGCCAAGAAAGCTGCGTCGCCTAAAGCAGCGAAAAAAGTTAAGGCCGAGCAGTCTGACGATGTCGAAACGCCGATCAACGTGCCGGCTCCTGAGGAAACGCTTGCTGCCACACCGGTAGAAACAGCCGAAGCTGTCGAGGCAGAGGGCACAGCCGAGGTCGCTGACGCCAAGGATGCAAAAACGCAAACGCCGGCAGAGCTGAACGAATCAAAGCCGGCCGATGACAAACAGCAGGACACTAACGAGGAGCTGGAACGGCAGTAGACTGGCGCGACCCTGATCAAAGGAAATTATGGGACAGAAAGTTCATCCATACGGTTTTAGAGTCGGTTACAACAAGGACTGGCATTCGCATTGGTTTGCCAAGCACGATTTCGCGACCTTTTTGGCCGAAGATCTTAAGCTCAAGCGTGATCTCAAAAAACG
>JBDTMQ010000383.1:0-6407 GCA_039934155.1 Acidobacteriota bacterium
CATATAACTTAAAAAATCTTAAACGCGCGACGATCATCGGCGAAACGACCGGCGGCGGCGCGCATCCGGGCAGCGTTATCCGGATCGGGGATCACTTCGGCGTCTTCATTCCGAGCGGTCGGGCAATAAATCCCATCACGAAAACCAACTGGGAAGGTACGGGCGTCGAACCCGATATTAAGGTGCCCAAAGAGCAGGCCCTCACCACGGCTTACATAATGGCTTTGGATAAGTCGCTGGCGCGGATGAAAGATGAGTCTGTAAAAGAAGGCGTTAAAAAACTTATCGAAGAGTCGCAAAAAGAGCTGGACGGCTTGAAGAAAGCAGTTAAAGGAAACTGACCTCATCGAGAGATCTTTACGAATGCACGAGAAAGAGCGGTGTTCGCGCACCGCTCTTTCTATGCTCCCTGGCTACCTCTGCCAGTAATTGCGGATCTTGAGATCGAGCATCGGAAAGGCACAGTATTCGACATTTCGGCCCGATTCCCGAAGCTTCTGAACCATCGGGATCGCCGCGTCGGCATTTCGGGTATGAACGATTATCGTTGCCGCTCGCTGAAGCTCGGGCCGAGAATTCAGCCATTCGGCGATGGCAAAGCCGGTATTCGCAAAATCGTCGTGGTCATTCGACTCGTAATGATGCGGCAAAAGATCATGGTCGAGAAATATCGCGTCGAACGTTCCTTTTGACAAAATATCTTCGGCCTCCTGTACGTTCTCGGCGAACGCTAGAGTGTCGCCCTCGAACCTTGTGGCGAACCATTTGTGACGGCGTCGATCATCGTCAAGAATAAAAACACTGATAGGCAGGCGTTCGACCGAATGATCCGCTAAACCAAGTTTTATCAGTAAATTCCGAAACATTCCCATAGAGCCAAAAACCGCTGCGAGCGGCACTTAATATAATATACGGGGCTGAGAGAATCGTCCAAAAGATAGGGCTGAAAACACTTTTTTTGGCACCTCTCGTCGTTCACCGGTACGTTTCCCGCTCATACGAAAGGATCGATTTGTAAACCCGTACACGGGTGCTATAATTTTGAATTCCGTCCATAATAGATGACGACCTCGGTCCGATAGATCCGAACCAAATGCAGACAGAGAGATCAAAGAAAACAAAACCGTCGGTCGTGCCGATCGCGTTCAAAGGTGCGGAAGGCGTGAAAAGTAACGAGGTGTGTGCTGTCTGTTTCGGTTCAGGAATGGAAGTGATCACGGGCGAAGGTGCCCGCCCGTGTGCGTGCCAGAGACAGCGATCGCAGGCGACACATCTCGAACGTGTGCGAGTCCCGCGTCGATATACGGATTGTCACTTTAACAATTATAAACCGCAGAATCAGAGCCAAGAGACCGCCTTTAAATTCGCAAGCCGGCTCACTATGGATTATCCGGCGGTCGAACAGGGCCTGCTTTACCTGGGAACAGTCGGCGTCGGAAAAACTCACCTTGCGGTCTCGATACTAAAAAGCCTGGCGGAGCGGGGGTTCAGCTGTCTCTTTTACGAGTTCGGTTCACTATTAAAGGAGATCCAGGATTCTTATAACCAGAACACCCGCACTTCCGAACTCGCCGTCCTGTCCCCTGTTTTGAATACCGAGATCCTTGTACTCGACGAACTAGGCGCGTCAAAACCGACCGATTGGGTCCGCGACACAATGGCGCATATCATTAACACCCGCTACAACGAGCGTCGGCTCACCATATTTACGACGAATTATCCTGACGAGAGACGTACAGAACGCGAGGAAACACTCGAGGACAGGATCGGAGTAAGACTTAGATCCAGGCTTTACGAAATGTGTCACACGGTGACCATGAACGGGCCGGATTATCGCCAAAATTTTGAAAAGCTCAAAGTGTTTACCCGGTGATAGACGCGCTGCGTGTCGGTTTGACCTTTGCCTTCTGCATGCGGCCAACAATATACCTAATGACCAGCAGCAACACCAGCACAACGCCAAGAACGGTCGGATAAAAAATGTCGGATTTTACGATCATCCAGAAATGAATGACACCCAGCACCGCTATCGGGTAGATCAGTCGTTGCAGCCGAGCCCAGTTCTTTCCTCCTAATCGCTTGACCATACCATTGGTCGAGGTTATTGCTAACGGCACCATCAGCACCAGAGCCGACATCCCAACAGCGATGAAAGGCCGCTGAACGATATCCGAGACAATAGCCGTAAGGTCTAACGACTTATCGAACACGCTGTAAGTAACCAAATGGACAGCGGCGTAAAAGAAGGCAAACAGCCCGAGCATCCGACGAAACCGGATCAGACCGTTCCAGCCGAAAAGGCGGCGAAGCGGTGTGATCGACAGCGTGATCAGAAGCAAAACGAGGACTGTGACGCCCGTCGTCCTTAGATAGGATTCGATCGGATTTGGGCCGAGTTGGCCGCGCCAGGCATCGCTGCTCAAAAGGACCACAGGCAGAATACAATTAAGAAATATGACTACCTTCAAAAATTTGATGTCTTTCATCAAAAATATTTCTTCAGGTCCATTCCGGAATATAAGCCCCCGACCTCATCCCCGTAACCGTTGAACGGCAAAGTCTTTCGCATAGTGATCTCACCTATCCGCCGCTCGGACTTTTGCGACCAGCGTGGGTGGTCAACCTCGGGATTTACATTAGAATAAAATCCGTATTCGTCCGCGTTGGCGATATTCCATGTTGTCGGCGGCTCGTCGGAAGTAAGGGTGATCTTCACGATAGATTTAATGCTTTTGAAGCCGTACTTCCAGGGGACGACAAGCCTGACAGGTGCCCCATTCTGATTCGGCAAAGGCCTGCCGTAAATGCCAGTCGCAAGGATAGTCAACGGGTGAAGCGCTTCGTCCAACCTCAGGCCCTCGACATAAGGAAAATCTATTCCTGCCGAAAAGGACGACTGCATCTGACGCGGATCGTAAAACGTTTCAAAAGCCACGTATTTAGCCGTTTCCAAGGGTTCGACCTTTTCCATCAGTCGACTCAAAGGAAATCCAGACCAGGGGATCACCATCGACCACCCCTCAACGCATCGAAACCGGTAAATTCTCTCTTCCGGACGAAATTCGGCCAAGGTGTCGACCTCGAACTCCATCGGTCGCGCAACCAGCCCGCCGACCGAGATCCGCCAGGGCCGAGTTTGGAAATCCCGGGCCTTCGAGGCGACTGCCAGTTTACTTGTGGAAAATTCGTAAAAATTGTTGTAATGGCTGATCTCCTCAAGCGAATTGGCCGTTTCACCGTCTGGCCCAACGATCGGTGAATAAACGGGGACCACCTCAGTAGTGGCCGGTTCCGGTCTGACGCTAAGATCAAAAAAGCGGTATACGCCCGTGGTCAATGCGATCGAACCGGCCGCAATTCCCGCTCTAATAAAATTCCTGCGGTTCAAGTAAAGGTTTTCCGGCGTGACCTCGTCCTTTAGATTCTTCCCGTACTTTATTTCAGACATCTCTCAACACTCCCGTAATGAGATGCCGCGATCCAATAAATAGCGGCTGCTGCTGCAAATTACCGTGCCGAATCCGAAGTCAGACTGATTCTTGAATAATTTCACGCCCCATCCCGCAAATTTAAACTTATTTAACATTGTTCTTTATTTTTTTCCATAAAAAGGTATAATAATCGTGGCTGATATCTCACCTGATCGCTTTCACACCACTAATATGCCCGCTACGAACGAACTTTTGCAAGAAGGCCGCTACCGCATTCGACAGATCGCCAGTCACTCGGCGCATGAGACAATATATGATGCATTCGATACCGTTCAGGGATCGAGTGTGATCTTAAAAGAGATCCCGGTTCGCCTGAATAAGGTCGCCACGGCCGCCCAGCGAGACAATCAAAAGAAGAATTTTATCAAACACGCTTCGCTGCTGGCCGAGATAAAACACGACTCTATCCTGCACGTATCCGACTATTTCTCCGAGATCGACCGCCAGTTTCTGGTTATGGAAACTTTTGAGGGCGACGATCTCGCGACTCTGATACAAAGAAATAATACGCCTTTTCCTATGGCCGATGTACTAGCCTGGGCTGACGAGATACTTGATGCCTTAAATTATTTGCATACGGCCGCACCGCCGATCATTCATCAGGCTATTCGCCCGGAAAGCTTTATCCTCAGGTCTAACGGAAGGGTGAAACTGTCAGCCGTAAGCCTCGGCGACGGAGGCGACAGGCTCGGCGGCAACTTTAAAGCGGCGGCATCAGACCAGGACAGTATTCGTTATTCGCCGCTCGAACTGATCTGGGAAAGCCTCGATCCGGCCTCTCAGAAGGTCATCATCAATAATTTTGATGAGCGATCGGAACGCATTCTAAGAGAACCGGCCGATGCCCGGAGCGATATATACTCCCTCGGCGCTACGCTTTACCGGCTGATGACTGCACGCGAACCGGTTGATGCCCTTGAACGCGCTATCGAGATGATCGATGGAAAACAAGATCCACTGGTCGAACCGGTCAAGGCCGATCCACGCATTCCGGATGAGATCTCCGAAGTTTTGATGAAGGCGATGGAGGTCAAACGGCAAAACAGATTCGATTCGGCGGCGATCATGCGCCAGGTGCTGAAAACAGCTATGGTACGCGTGCTCGAACGCGAACGGGCTGAGGCCCTTAAACCCTCCGCGCCGGTTCCCGATATCATGCCGAATGTGATCCAGCCGGTTATACCGTCGCTTAAAGTGGACGTTCCCCGTCTGGCGGCCGTTCCGGTCGCAGTGGCAGCTGATGCTGACGACGAACTGTTAGATCTTGAAATTGCTCCTATCCACGTCAGCGCGTCTGCCCTGTCTGAAGTTGAAAATCCGATCGAATTGGATGTCGACGAGCTGATCAAGAAAGTTCCGAGGCAGATCGATCCAGCTCCGAAACTGCCGGAACCTGAGAAACCGGCTGAGACCTACGCCGTGAGAAAGGTTACGCTAGCGCCCGTCCCTGATTTCGAATTACCCAACTCGGGCGGTAAATTCTCGTTCGGCATTCCAGCAATGGCCGCCGCCGCGGCCGTGATCGCTTTGATCGCGATCGGCGGATGGGTATTTCTTAGTTCTCCTGCCGAACCCGCGGTGCAGGTCACCACTTCGGCACCAGCAATACAAACCGACAACATCGGACCCGCGTCTGCCGCGACACCTGAAATTATTGACCCTGAAGTTTCAACTTCATCGGCGCCGGCGATCACTGCCGAGATACCGACGGAACAGCCCGCGGTTGAAACGTCACCGACCCACCAAACACCTCAAGCTAAACAGAAGAAGGTGTCCGCCACAGCGCCCGCCATCAAAACTCCCGAAAAACCGAAAAAGACCGTCACAGCTGACGACCTCATAAACGACAATTGACCACCGTCGGATAGCATCCGTTTTCAAACCAAGGACGTAAGTATGAAATCCCAATATTTTGAAAAAAAGAATTCTCGCCTGACTCGAATATCTCTGCTTTTTGCTCTTGTTCTGATGATAGGGGCTCTGCCGCTCTTGACCGCGGCCCAGGTGCCTGAGTTGAGTCTCGCTGATCTTTTGATCGGACTTCGGTCAAAAAAGGTGTCGCTCGAGGACCGGAATAAAATACTTAGTGAGGCGGTACGACAACGCGGCATTACGTTTTCGATCACGCCCGAGATCGAGAAAGAACTGATAACCACCGGTGCAGACGTCGAATTGATCGGTGCCATCCGCGATAAGAGCCAGCCGCCGCCGGTCGTAAAACCAGTTGCCACGCCGGTCCCGACCCCGACAACGCCGGACTTCAGCTTTTACAAAGTGAGGGCTGAGACAAGTGCCGGTAAAGGTGATTTCACGACCGCACTTGCCGATTACAATAAGTCTCTGGAGCTAAAATCGGACAGCTCCGCCGTTTTCTTCAGCCGGGGTCAGACCTATCTGACGATGAAATTATACGACCTTGCGGTCGCGGATTTTGGAAAGGCGATTGAGCTTAACCCGAATGATTCAACGGCATATTTCGGACGTGGATTTGCATACGAGCGACTTAATCAACCAAAAAAAGCTGTCGCTGACTATGCAAAGGCTGTTGAGATCGACGGCTCGAATGAATCAGCAAAGACAAATTTAAAACGGCTGCAGGATGAGGAAGCGAAAGCTGTGGCTGTATCGAAGCCGCCCGTTACGGTAGCGGTTCCAACGCCGGAGCCGGTAAAACCGCCCGAATACATGAACCTTGGAGCGCTCAACGCAGCAAGCGCGACGCGTATGGTTACGCCATCTTATTCGCCGATCGCACAGAAATCAGGCGTGGAAGGCCGCGTAACAGTCGAAGTTGAGCTCGATACTGAAGGAAATGTCGTGAAGGCCAAGGCAGTTTCTGGACACGCAATGCTGCGCAAGTCTGCCGAGTCCGCTGCGGAACGCTCAAAATTCAAGCCGGCCACGTTCGAGAACCGG
>JBDTMQ010000384.1:0-2921 GCA_039934155.1 Acidobacteriota bacterium
CGTTCCCATTTGTCGCGGGCGGTTGTCGCGGGATCTGCCGGATCGCCGCCGGCGATCACGTTCAGCATTGCAGCCGCGTCGGCCACGTTACGCGCCATCGGGCCGGCCGTGTCCTGACTGTGCGCGATCGGTATGATGCCTGAACGCGAGACAAGACCCAGGGTCGGTTTTACTCCTACGATCCCACAGGTGGCCGACGGGCAAATGATCGAACCATCGGTCTCTGTTCCGATGCCTGCTGCAGCCAAATTCGCAGCGATCGCCGCCCCGGTGCCCGATGACGAGCCGCAGGGGTTGCGGTCAAGAATATACGGATTGTGTGTCTGCCCGCCGCGGCCCGACCATCCACTCGACGATTTGGACGAGCGAAAATTCGCCCATTCGCTGAGATTTGTTTTGCCGATGATCACGGCCCCGGCATCGCGCAGCTGTTTGACGATAAAAGCGTCACGAGCCGGTGTCGGCGCATCCAGAAGCGCGAGGCTGCCGGCGGTCGTTTTCATCTTATCTGCAGTGTCGATGTTGTCTTTTATTACGACCGGAATTCCGTGCAAAGGCCCGCGCAAGCGGCCGCCCTTTCTTTCACGGTCGAGACCGTCGGCAATCGCTAGAGCCTCGGGATTAAGCTCGATGATCGAGTTGAGCTTTTTGTCGATCTCGGCGATCCGTGTCAGGTATTTCTGCGCGATCGCTCGCGACGTCAGCCGGCCCTCGTTCATTGCCGCCTGCAGGTCAACGATCGTCGTTTCGTCCAGATCGAATGCGTTGGTCTGAGCTTTTGCGTTTCCGCGGTTCAAAATTATGGCCGCGCCGGCGGCCGCCGACAGTTTAATAAATTCACGACGCTCGATCGATCTCATAATCCACCTCAATCTTAATGGGAATTCCGGCCTTATTCTATATTCAGGCTTTCATTTATGGCCAGCGGCCTGATGCGTTTGCCAATGCCCTCGGCCCAGGCGATCTGCAGAAGCTGCCGCAAAGGCGCCCCCGGCGGCTCGTCCGACAGGTCAAAGGTGCCGTAATGCATCGGAATAAGAGTCCGTGCACCCGAGTCGTGAAAAGCCTTTACCGCGTCGTCCGGGTTGTTATGATGCGGCTCCATGAACCACCGCGGCTCGAACGCGCCGATGCCGATCAAAAAATAGTCGATCTTTGGGAATAGCTCGCCGACCTCGCGGTAATGTCGACCGAATCCGCTGTCGCCGCCAAAATAAACGGTCGCCGATCGCCCCTGCAATATAAAACTTCCCCAGAGCCGGCGGTTCATATCGAGCAAGCCGCGGCGGGCCCAGTGTCTGACAGGCAGAAAATAAATGCCCGGTTTTCCGGCCGGCATTTCATATCGCTGAAACCATCCGGCGGTCTGGCTCGGGTGTCCGGCGGCCCAATCGGAGAAAAGATCGTCCATTCCCAGCCCTCCGAGAAACACGGCATCGGGAAACTTTGCCGCGACCGCTCTTAGGCTGTTCTCGTCCGTGTGGTCGCGGTGATCGTGAGAGAGCAGCACATAATCGACGCGCCTGATCTTGGCGATCGGTGTCGGAACGTCGACGTAGGTCCGCATCAGCGGCGGTTTGCCGAATATCGGATCAGTCAAGTACGAGACGCCGTCGAGCCGGATCAAAAACGAAGCGTGACCAAGCCAGACGACGCCGTCACGGTCACTTTCGAGAAACTCGGTCGGATCGAGAACCGCGACCCGTGCCGTGTCGGCCTTTTTTTCCTCGGCAAAGGGGTTGGAATTGAGCTTCCATTTCAACAAAGAAGTGAATTTTGGGATGAACGGAAACTCGTCGTTCACAAAGCGCCCGCGCTGATCGATCGCATTGCCCGGCCAATTTTCTTTAATGACCGGAAGCGACTCGTTTTTGATGTATCCGATGATCGAGGTACTTCCCATTTCGATCCAGAATAACAACAACACTAACAATACGACCGCCGAGGCCATAAAGATCGCAATTCTGAACAGCCATTTTTTCATCAATTCAAAATATACTTTGTTTCGATCACCCCTGCACGACGGGTGAAAAACACCAATAGTTTATAATCAGGTTACGATGAATCCGAGGCCGCCTGAGATACCGCCGCACAAGCTGATAACCGCGCTTCGCGGATACAGTCTATTGCCTGCGATCATCTTTCTCCCGACCCGCCGAAAGTGTGACGAAGCAGCATCAGAGGTCGGCGGCGATCGCTCACAAAAGGCAGATAAGGAACGGCTTGACCGCCGTCGCGAACTGTTTAACGAATTTGCCGCCGAAAATCCGGAGGTTTTGAAACATAAACATGCGCGGCTGATCGTCAATGCCGGTATCGCCTCACATCACGCGGGGCATATTCCGCCATGGAAGCTTTTGATCGAGAAAATGATGTCCGCCGGATTGCTTGACGCAATTTTTGCAACGTCTACCGTTGCGGCCGGCGTCGATTTCCCAGCTCGGACAGTCGTCGTAAGCAACGCTGATACGCGCGGAAACGACGGTTGGCGGCCGCTGACGGCGAGCGAGCTGCAGCAAATGACCGGACGCGCCGGTCGACGCGGAAAGGATAACGTCGGCTTCGTTATTCTTGCGCCCGGACAGTTCCAAAATCCTAAAAAGATCGCCGAACTCTTAAGGGCTAAGCCCGACCCGCTTGAGAGCCGATTCCGAGCGACCTATACGACGCTTTTGAATTTGCTCGATGCCTTCGGCGATTTTGAGCATATTCGAGAGACCGCCGCAAAAAGCTATGCGTTTCGAACGACGGCCCGCGAGATCGGACGCCTCAGGCGAGTGATCGATGACCGCACGAATTCGCTTTCGTCCAAACTCGCCGGCACCGGTCTCACGCCCAACGACGCGCGTGCCTATGAACGCTTAACAAATGCCCGAATGCGGCTTTCGGAAACAGGTGCGGCAGGCCGAAATGCAATGCAT
>JBDTMQ010000385.1:0-5508 GCA_039934155.1 Acidobacteriota bacterium
GAACCAGTTCCCGATCAGGGAGATGGGCGAATGAAAGGGCTATAGATAGGCGCAAGTGTTATTCAGGTTGCCTGGAAAAAAAAAGCAAAGAATCTTTTTTGCGATCCGCTTAAATAGCGACGCGGGAAATTGCTCGAAACCGTAGCCGGCTCGAACAAAACTTCTCTCAAGTAAGCGTGGGATTTCTATGACTTTCTCAAAATCTCGAGGGTGCCCTTGTGCGATACATTGTTACTTCTGGCTTAAATAAGATCCAAAGCCTCCCCCTGAAAGGACGCCTAGCGGAATATTGACTGGTTTGTGGACGTATCGGGATACCTATCGAACCATTATTTTTTGCTAAGCCAGGTTTTGAAATATTTTGGTGAAAGTGGAGAGGCGCATAGAGTTGAAAGTAAACAAGATTTAGGGTCGGATCTAAAGGTGATTGACGTAAATAGTTGAGTATATTATAGTTACAGTATGACGGCTAAAGATCTCACTGAAATTGTCCAAAAATACTCCCAAAAGGAAATCACTATAGTTGTCAAGGTGTTGGTAGATATTTTAGCTATGCAAAACAAAGAAGACTTTGGTTCTATCAATCTAAAGAAAGAGTTTACTCCAGCACAGATCAAGCGTTTGCAGAAGCAACTCGTTGATCACTCCAAAACCAAATCTAAGCACCTATCCTTAACCCAAGTCAAAAATGCCTTGGGATTGTAGGTTTGATAAATCCGCTCTCAAAGACCTTCAGAAAATCTCTACACGCCAGCAAAAACGAATTCTCCAAGCCATTGAGCTGATCGCCCAAGATCCGTACCGAAAACATAATAAGATCAAGAAATTGGAAGGCAGTCCATACCACAGATTCCGACTTGGTGATTTCCGAATTGTTTATTTGCTTGAGCAAGACTCTCAAACGATGTATGTGAAAGCTGTGCTCAGACGGAACGAGAAGACTTATAAATAGAACGAGGCCTGGGAGTGGGCCTTGTTTTTGAACGTTCAGATATCCGCCTGAGTCTATTGTCGTTATGGCACTAAACAGTCAAAATTGGGAGGCAGTATGGCATAGAATATTATAGATGCAAAGATTGAACCTTGCTGATTGATACCAGGCCTTAATGGAGTCACGCATGACCATCGAGGTCGACCAAATCCAAACATTACCGATGCCCTTGAGATGTTCCAACTAATACCAAACTTTTGGAACGTCGGGACTTCCCGCACGCGGCCGTAATTCTAAGTAGCGATTCCATGAGCGGCACCGTATGGGATCCATTAGCAAAAACGAAATTTATATTCCAACACTTACTGTAGTGGGGACGCCGATGCAATTCATAAGAGACGGACTATGGATAAACATAACCGACAGAGCTTTTTCGGTCAGAACAGTTAGTCCACTCTTCGTTCGACCAGAGCGGCTATCAGAGGGCTCGGCGGGGGGCGGGTCACATATTGCTCAACAGTTGGCACATATTGGCGTTGGGAATCTTTTTCTGATTAACCCAGACACGATCGATAAGGAAGGAACCAACCTTAATCGTTTGATCGGAGCAACCGAGAAAGATGTAGAAGAAGAAACACTAAAGTTAGAAATCGCAAAACGTCTAATCAGTTCTGTCGACTCAAAAATTCAAGCGCAGACTTTTGCTACTACTTGGCAAGAAAACTTACAACTTCTACGGGACGCCGATGTTGTGTTTGGAGCAACGACGGGTTGCTGCAAAGGCGAGATATCCCCCTAGGCCACCACAACCGCCAAAGCCTCCGAAGCCACCTGCCCCTCCGGGTTACAAGTATGTCTGGAAATAATAGCTAAACGTTGCAACACAGCAGCAGTTCTTTTTTATTTTCAGATCATTTAAACCTGTCATCCTTTAAGGAGGAAACAATTTCGAATGGGGGACCTTAAATGGGATCTCAATGAAGTGCACGTGGAGAGGCTGTATCCAGAACTAGATCAGGAACAGCGATCAGAGGCAGCCGAGAATCTGTCTCAGTACTTGAAAGTGATAGGGAAGATCTATGATCACCTGGATGACGAAGGCAAACTCGAAGAAACGATGCTACGCGTTCAGTATGAGAAACGAAACCGCAAAAACCCTGTGTCGCAAAACGAAAGTG
The DNA here is from genome assembly GCA_039934155.1 of Acidobacteriota bacterium. Classification (GTDB taxonomy): domain Bacteria; phylum Acidobacteriota; class Blastocatellia; order Pyrinomonadales; family Pyrinomonadaceae; genus OLB17. The sequence goes on from JBDTMQ010000385.1 coordinate 2,110, forward strand.
CTCAAAACGACGACACTCCAACCTCCACAGCAGACTCGAACCCATCCGCCGCATAAATAAGCGGGCTGTCCCCGAAACTTACTTTTAATGTTGTAGTGCGGAATTTCTTGAACTTCCGTTGCGCGACACGCAGCTAAAAAATCGCTTGATAAAAACGAAAAAACCGGCCCCAGGAGGGGACGGTCTTTTACTTTTTTCGTTGTGGTGGGGCAAAGGGTGATACGGTTCGAACGGTTTCCGCATGGATAAAGCAGATTTTGTTCGAGGTCATCCCCGGTGGTATGGGGATAAGTATTAAAAGACACTAAATTGGGAGCCGAGCCTTAAGGCTATGGAATTCATAGGTGTGATTTGTCATACTATTGCCGAATTCCGCCAGTCTGCTAAAATTACTGTAACTACTTCAATTACAGTAAGTACGTTAGCCCTGCACTCATGACATCATACGTAAATGTGAAAAATAAACAGGGAGTAAACAAGCTTGCCTCTTTGATAAAGAAGGCCGGTTTTGATGATGTCAAAGTAACCGTTGGGTCGAAATCTATCACCCTTACACCAACCCACGTAGTCGATCTTCGCGCTGGGCTGTCGGATTTAAAGAAAGGCAATTACAAGTCCTTTAAGTCAGCAGCGGATGCCGTGAAGTTCTTATCAGCTCGCAGCAAGAAAACCGGAAAGTCAGTAAGCAAAAAGCGATAAATGCATCTGCATTTATCTGCCGAGTTCATCGCTCAGTACGACGATGCTCAACCTGCTGTTCAAAAGGCGGTCTTAAAACAACTTAAACTCCTTGAGTCCAATATTCGCCATCCATCCCTGCATGCCAAGAAGTTCGACGAGACTGAAGATATTTGGCAGGCGAGGATCAATAAAAGCTGGAGATTCTATTTCAAGATTCAGAGCGACACTTACCGGGTCATTGAAATGAAAGCTCACCCTAAATAATAAAAGCCGTCGCATTGTACGACGGCATCTATTTACCTTCGATTTTGAACAAATGAACTCCCTGATTCGTTCAGTTGATTCTGGCGGAATTTCCAAAGAAGATTTGGTATAAGTGGTGCGCAAGATCTGGCTATATGATATTCGTTAAACAATTTGATTGCTTGTTCCTTTTCATCGCTTTGCGACATTAGCAATTCGGTAGTTTCGACTGTGAAAGCCATGCGATCGAACATATTCGACCACTGACCTGACAACTTTCTCGACTATCAAAATGTGATTACTTTGACCGCGGTTGTAATGGCCCCGGCTTTTTTATTCTCAATACCTGTGTATAACTCCGTCTATTTTTGCCGGTACCGGCAAAATGAGTATTTACCAAATGATTCTGCTGCAAATCCACAGATATAAGTCTTGACGGATCCCAGTCCGAATCCACCTCTGTCGGCACCGACTGCTTCCTGACCCGGCCCAGAATGTCGTATTCCGTCCTTACCGCCGCCTAGGTCACCGCCGCACCGCTGCTGAATGTGTGCGGCGTCCGCGATCTTATCACTCTGCCTGCACCGTCAAACCAGCTCTCGCTCAACACCACATCGTCAGCGTCGGCACCGTCGTTGTCAGTATCGACAACGGTCGAATACGCCTGCGACTGGACCCCGTTCTCCAGATAGTCATACCGCGTGTAGTACTGGAGGGTAGTGTCAACCAACACCGAATCCTTGAGCAGCCTTCCCGTTGCCGTGTCGTAATCACGCTTCGACTTCTTCCCGTTGGAATTCCCGGCCGGTGCCGGAGACGTCGCCTCGACATTCGCTCCCGTGTCAAAGCGGTACTTGACGGTCGATGAATTGCTTGCCGGATCGGTCAGCGTCGTCTCTTTAATGTAATTGTTATTTCCCCCTCACGACTATCCTCTATTGTCGGCCGCAATATTTGTTTCAAAACCAATTTGTCACCATTCAGTCGATATTTCATTGTGACAGGCCTGCCATTGTAAAGAGGATTCAAGGAAAACGTCTGAACAAAAACGATTTCATCCTTACTGATCATGTAAGTTCCAGCAAATGATTCGTAGCCAAGATCACTATTCTTTCGATCGAAAAAGTTGAACCTGTCCCTTTTCATCAGCACACTACTGAAATATCCGTCGTAAATTTGCCATTGACCCTGCCAGTTTTCAGAGGTAGTCAGACTATAGTTATTCGGTCGCGTCGTTCGTACTTCCTCTGATATCCATTCAAAAACGCCGTTGATATTATTAACTTTTTCCGAAGACCCGTGATCCTGCGCGATGGCCAAAGCACCGCCAAAATATAGATAGCAAAAAACTGCGATTACTATAACTATTAGTAACTTTTTCATACCCATGCCCTCCCGCCTAGTAGAAGATCGATAAACATTCATACAATTGACATCCTCAATGACAAGACTGTCTAGAAATAGAAAATTCAAGGAAACAGAAAATGGTGGTCCGACATCGTTAGTTTCCGAAAACGCATTTTTGTACGGCATAACCTGAATCCGGATCACTCGCGGTTGGCGACCCAAAACTATATGAGCTACCCGTTAAATTCTCCGACAAAATGTTTCCGGCCTCGTGGATAACTGCTTGCTCCAACAGCGACCTACCATTTACTGGAGTAACCCAATCATAAGAACTGTTCCAACGTTCTTTCGCAATAACTATAGTATTGGGTGCGATCCCAATTGCGTAGGGATTCACCGGCTCAAACTTTCCGTTGCGAATGTATCCTGTGTGATACTTTCTAGAAATCTGCGCGGACGTAAGCCGCGCGTCAATTTTTAGATTTCTCAAATCAAGATTCAAGGTATCAATGTATTTCATGTATTCTTGGCGTTTGGCTGGAGAACCCCATAACTGCCTACTTGCCCATCGTTTTAAATATTTTTTCGCACAGCCGTCAAAATCCTTGCCATATTTATCTTGGACGGTTTTCTTCAATTCGACTGCCGTAGGCGGAGTAAATATTTGTGATCGAGTAGGTTCCCAATAGCCGCTCCCGGCGGCAACAAATTCAGTTATGACGCCGCCGCCGTATAGCTCTTGGTTTGGTGGAGTTGGGTCAAATCGTTCTACCCAATAACCGGCGCCGAGTTGGTTAATTGAGTATGCATTTTCGGATATGATAAGCGGGAACACTGAGCCGTGGTCGGCAAATCCAAGAGCCAGTTGGCAGCCCATCGCAAATCCGTTAACAGTGCATGTGACGCGACGGCCGTCGATATGAAGCGGCGATTCCGACTCCAGCGGCTGCGGCACTTCCGGCGGGGCACCACTGCCCGGACTATAATCATTCTTCAGGCCCGCATTCGTGCCGCCGGCATCCATCTCGCCATTGTTAGGATCGATATAATAGGGCGATACGCTGGTCGATACCTTTATGTCGGCGGGCAGATCAACAAAGTCGTCCAGAACTTGAAGGTAGTTCGCTG
>JBDTMQ010000386.1:0-5716 GCA_039934155.1 Acidobacteriota bacterium
GGGACATTCCCTTAACAGGGGGCTACGAATACGAGGTCGTTCCGAATGTGGCGCCGCCGGCGAACTATCAGTCAGGACAGTGGCGCTTCGCGAATTATTTCACACCGCGACGGCCGCCGTCAGTTACTGATGAGAAAAAGCGTTAGGAGAATTTTATGAGTACAAAACAGGTCCTGTCGTATATCTGTTTCGCCGTTGCGGCCGTCGTGCTGCTTTATTCGCTGTTCACGCAGCCCTGGGAGTACACGCTCGCGGCAGCCGTGTTCACGGTCGTTGCCGCCGGTTTTGCATTCGCGGTCAAGGGCAAGAAAAGCCCGACTTCGAGCATCAATCGCTGATGAAATATCTCTTCATCATTCTTGCGATAGCTGCGGTGGGCGCCGTTTTCGTGTGGCTTCGCAACCGTAAAAGCAAGGTGTCGGTCCCGACATCGCGGCTGCCTTTCCCGATGCCGCAGCTGCCGTACCACATGATCTCGCCGGCCGGTGCCCACGTGTTCTCGGTCCGGCCGATCGCAAATGATGATGCCGAGCGAGTGCTGGCGGCGATCGACGCGGGGATCCGCAACTGCATCGCGGGTCTAAAGCCCGAATGGACGGGCGGCCGCGACGCAAGTGAGTTCCTAATAGCGTTCGTCGAACCTCAGGCTTCGACCGAAGCGGGCGAGCCCTCGCTGATGATCCACGGCATTGAATCGGCCGGAACCGTATTCGGTGTCGGAAATGACGGCTATCACACGCCGACGATCGTCGTGCCTTACCAGGACGGTTGGCAGTACCTCGGGTATCTCTCGAATGAGATCTGGTACGAGGGTGAGCACTACGTCGAATGGATCAATGATCCAGCGGAGTTTTACAAATTCGCGGTGGCGGCCGACGTCCATCCGCACAGGCCCTTATGATCACTGTCGTTTTCAAGTTCGTTGCGGATCTCGTCTCGGCACACTGGCGAGTGATCGCGATCGCGGCCGGTGTGGTGCTAGTGATCGGACTGACGATCGGGTTTTTCAGATCCTGCGCACGCGCCCGGATAAAGATCGACCAGGAATCGATCAACAAGATCAACTCAGCTAACGAAGCCGAGCGGAAAAAGGAGCTGCAAAAGATCATTGAGGATAACGCCAGCGTCGTGCAGACGGTCGATAACCGGTCAGCCCTGGCCGAAACGAATGTGGTCGAGCGTAACCGTGAGGTCGACGAAAGAGTGAGGGCCGCGAACGCAAAGATCGAGGCCGCGAAACGGGTCAACGGCCATGTCACGAGTGAGGAACTGGAATGCATTTTAGTACCGGAAAACTGTTCGCAGCCTTAGGTTTTGGCGTGCTGCTCTTCGTATCATCCGCGGCGGCTCAATGCCCCGTGATGCCGGCGGGTTTTCTTTGCATCACGCAGGAGGCCGGTGATCGGGCCGCGGCCAACAGCCGCGAGCTCGCAGCGACAAAGGAAAAGGTCGGGGTCCTCGAAGCTGCCCTGGTCGAAAAAGACAAGAATACCGCCGAGATCCGGGCGGCAGCCGAAAAGAACGTCGCGGACCTGAAAGATGCGATGCACCGGACCGAGCTCGAGCTCGCCACAAAGACCGGTCAGCTGATCGGATCGGAGGCGAGCAATACGCGGTGCCTGGCAACGGTAGATGTCCTTTTGAAATACGCCCGGCCGAAAAAGATCGGCCTGATAAATCTTTTTTAGGATGCGGAAGAAACTCCTGCAAATGTGTCAGATCTTGCTCACGCTCACATTGATGAGTCTATTCAGCGTCTTTGTCTTTGCCCAGGGAGGGACCGCTGCGCGTCCCGAGTCTGAGACCGAGACCGCGGTTCGCATTATCGGCTGGCTGACGATCGTCGGTGCCGGCGTCACATACGTCACGCTCAACATTTACAACGCGATCCGCGGAAAGAATTACGAGCAGCTGAAAGAAGCATTGGTGAATTACAAGGAACTGGCAGAGTCGCGCAAAGCTCAGGTCGCCGAGCGAGATGCTGCGATCTCGACTCTGAGGGCCGATAACATTCATCTCGAGACCGAGAACGAGCGGCTGAGCGAAAAGATATTGAGGTTATGAAAGTTGTACTGGTCGATGACAATCCGGAAATGAGCCAGTTGCTCGGTGCGGTCGGCGAGATCGAAGGCGTCGAAACCCTGAGCTTTACGTCGAGCCTCGACGCTCTGAAATACCTGGCTGAGAACGAAGCCGACATTGCGATCCTAGATCTCGAGCTGCCGGTCATCGACGGCTTGCGGCTCGGAAAAGAGATCCGGAAGAACGAAGAGATACATCCGGAAAAGAAACCGGTGCACATGGTCTTTTACACGGGAAAGGATATTGACGCGACGATCGCACGCGTGGGCGACAGGCTCGGAGTGGAAAAGCGGTACATGATCCACAAGCCGTACGATCTGGCCCAGCTCGTCCGTGAATTGAAACGAGACTTCGGGCAGCCCTCGGGCTGAAACGATTTGCCGCCGGTCCGGGTTGTGCCGGCAGCAAGACGGTCGCACCGACCGGAAAAGCTTATGGCCGGGTAGTGAATTCTCACTTAACTGCCGACGTTCGGAGCGACCGAAATTTGATAGCGATGCGTGTTCACTACGATCAGGATGCTGTCGAGCTCTGCCGCAAGCTCTATTGCAAATACGGCGGCCGCAATCATCTGCTGATCGAGCGAGAGATGAAAAAGGTCTATCCGTCGTGGCGGTCCGGCAACCTCTACGACAAAGGAAAGGGCACAAATGCCCGAATGGGATGGATCACACGTTTCGGTTTTGACAATTCGCTGAGGATGCACCTCGAGAAGCTGACGGCCGCGGTAAACGATGACGAGCAGGATCTCTACATCGGGATCCGCACGGCCCGAAAGTCGATGCAGGTAAAGGTCATCGGTAAAAATGCGTCAAAGGACGACATTTACCAGTACCGGGATTTCTGCAAGCTCGAGATCGAAGCCCGCCGAAACCTCGACCTCAGCCGGGACAACCTGGAGACGTTCGTGTCCGGTTACGAAAAGCTTCTGGTATGGCTCGGCGAACTGGACCCGCAGGCGGCAAAGGTGCTCGTAAGGCACGGCGACAGGCTCGCGGAATTGGCACAGGCCCATTATGGCAAGACGGAAACCGAGTTCGACGGAGCAATCGATCGAGAGGATGAAAGCGGCAGCGAGCCGTTTAGCCTGCTCACTTGATTCTGACGACGATGACATCAGCCTGAAACTTCTGAGCTGGTGGCGTGAACGCTGGCACGACCGCGAGATCCAGCGACTGTTCATTGAAAATTTCATATTCATTCGCGACGCCTTCGACGAGAACAAACTGACGCGGCTGAAATTCAACGAGATCCAGCAGCATCTGCACGGTGAGCTCACAGGCAAGGACGTGGTGATCAAAAGCCGGCGGCAAGGATTGTCGACGTATTTCAAGGCTCGGAGCTTTGCGAACGCTGTAGTCAATTCGGGCCGCAATGCGCGCATCGTCCCTCACGATCCCGACACCGAGGCCGAGTTTCGAGCCGACTTCAAGGTGATGTACGAAAACCTTCCCGCCCATCTGCGGCCGGAAACAAAGTACTACTCCGAAGATCTGATCGAGTTCAAGGACACGGTAAAAGGGACGATCAATTCTCGGATTTCGACAGCGTCGGTCCAGCCGGGTCATGAAGGAAAAGGCCGCGGTCAGACGATCACTGATCTGCACCTGACCGAGCCGCCATTCTGGCGTGGGGATGCCCGAAAGGCTGCGACGTCGCTGATGGAAGCGGCCAGCGGCGGATCGATCGCGGTCGAGTCAACAGCCTTCGGCATCGATTGGACGCATGCGATCTACCAGCAGGGCAAGAACGGCGAGGCCGGCTGGAAATCGTTTTTCTTTCAGTGGTGGTGGAAACGCTCGTACCGGATCGAGGGTGCGAGGTTCGCCCAAGGGAGAAAGAAAGAATGGGTGCTGCTGCTGCCAGGCGAAACGCTTAAGGATATCTGGTCGGTACCAGCGAAAGAGCTTTCCGAGATCAATCGGATCGCAAAGCGGAACCGGTTCGATAAGGCGAAGGTCACCGATGACGAGCAAAAGGTTTGCGAGCTGATCCTGGCTCATTTGAAAACACAGGGGCACGTCGCGAAAAAGATGAAGTGGTCCTGCGATGATGTCGCCGAATTCCTGGCATGGCGGCGGGCAAAGATCGACGAGCTGCCGGGCGGCGAGAACCAGTTCAAGGTCGAGTATCCCGAGAACGATATCGACTGCTTTGAGCAGACGGGACGGCCGGTGATCAGGGCCAGTTATTTGAAAGTTACGTGTCTCGCGAGCGAGCCGGAAGATCGGCACGAATACATCATCGGCTGCGATACATCGCTCGGCCATGAGACCGGCGACTATTCCGCGATCGAGGTGATCGATCTGATGAGCGGACGCCAGGCGCATTCTGAGCGAATGAAGCGATCGCCCGATCTGGTGGCCTACCGGCTGGCTGAACTGCATGAACAGTACAACCGGGCCCTGGTCGTGGTCGAGCGGAACAACACGGGGATCGCGACGATCCGCGAGCTGCAAAAGCAGATACCCGAGGAATATGTTTTCCGGTACCTCGACCGCCGGCTGCAGCGAAAGGTCGAGGACGGAGATCTGACGATCGACGAGGCGATGGAACAGGCCGAATTCGGGCTGCCAACAACGGCCTCGAACAAAGCCGATTACGCGATCGAGCTTGAACGTTCGGTAAGGACCGGCGAGATCGGACTCGCAAGCGAGGAATGGTGCCAGGAGGCACGTACGGTGGTTTGGTTTGACAACGGAACGTGGGGAGCCATGAGCGGCTATCACGACGATCAGTTCATGGCACTCGCCCTTGCGAATTACGTGCGAGTCAAGCTGATGGGTCAATTCGTCGGATTTGTGGGGGCAATGCCAGAGACAGGATACGCCCGCTAGGTTGTGTCTAGCTGTTTCTGATGGGCCTTTCAGAGTTCTGACGCAGGTGTCAGCGTGTAGGGGTTTGACGTTCAACAGAGGCGATCTGATAAGACGATGAAATTCTGGGATCGATTACAAATTGCAGTGGCGGCATTCAAAGGTGTCGGTGGTATCGATCTGCCTGACAGCGGCCGGTCAAGCGAAGAAACTCTGAGCGGTGCGATGTCGGCATATTTCGGATCGTTCGGCAGCGTTTCGCCGATCATCGACTTTGACATGCTGAAAACGCTGAAATGCTTCTGGCTGTACAATCCCGATTTCTCGCAGTACATCGCAAACGTCGTCAATCTCGGTAATCCGGGCCATGAGGTCTCGGTCGAGGCCGCGAGCGATGCGACGGTCGAGAAGGCGGTCACCCGTCTTAACGAAGCCGCCTCGAGGATCTATCGTCACGGCGTCGGCGTCGACGGCCTGCTTAACCAATATCTCACTTCGGTCGCCTGGTCTGGTGCTGTTTCGTCAGAAGACGTTGTAGATCTCACTGCCGGCCGCGTTGAAAAGGTCGTCCTGGTCCCCGTCGAACAGATCCGTTTTTTATACGACCAGGAGACCGACACATACAACGCCTATCAGAGGGCGTCGGTCCTTCGTCGTACCGATCGAACCGCATTCGGTCTGATCAAACTCAATCCCGAGACCTACAAATATTACGCACTTTCGACGGTCGAGAATTCGCCGTATGCAAAACCCCCGGGCACGGCTGCGGTCGAGGCGATTCTCGAGGGCCAGAAGCCGCTGATGGAGAACATTCGCTT
>JBDTMQ010000387.1:0-2402 GCA_039934155.1 Acidobacteriota bacterium
GTCGTTTGGGTCGCGAACCGAAGAACACGAACCCCATCAGCATATTTAGTGGTCATTCGAATTCCATCGGCTCGATCTTTAGGTATGCCCGTTTTAGCGAGATCTCCTGTTCGCGGCAAACCTCTCGGACATTACGAAGCGTCGCCTTGGAGATCTTTTCCGTTGAAATGAGGATCTCTTGGATCTCCTTTTCCTTGCAAAGCGCGGCAAGCGAGCCATTCGAATCAAATACCCGAAGGCCGTTTATCATCTTATCTTTCTTCAGCGGATCGTCATCGATAAACCCGACTGCCTGAAAATTGAGTTTAGAATTATTCCTCAGCTCTCTAAGGACCATTTCGCCGCCGTCGCCGGCCCCGTAGATAAGTATGCGGCGACCCTCTCGTGCAGCCGCCATCGGTAACACTTCGCGTATAAGCCGAAAACCGAGCCGGCTTCCGACGACCATGAACAAGAGAATAATGCCGTCAAGGAAGAAGACCGCCCGCGAAAAACTCTGAAAGCGGTAAAGAAGCAGGATGGCCAGAACACTTGCAACACTTCCTAAAACGATGCTTTTGGCGAATGTTATGAAATCGCCAATGCTTGTATAACGCCAAATTCCGCGATAGACACCGACAGCCAAGAACGCGAATAATTTAATGACAACGAGCAGGGGAAGTGTTTTTAGAAATAGCTGCCATGTGTCAGTATTTTCAAAATCACCGAACAACATGGCATAGGCCGTGTAATACGAAAACGTTATGAGGAACGCATCGAGGATCACCTCAAAGATACGGCGTTTGTGTGTGAAAGTGATCAGAAAAGCAAAGGCCGCATTGTTTTGGGTCGCGAGATCTTCATCGCTTTCTTCGTAGACCTTAACTCGGGAAAGGTACACGCCGATGATCGCCAAGGCGACTGTGAAAACACCGATCATTGCGAACCCCTGTGTCGGTTCGAGGTTGCTGACCGCAATTGAAAGCAGACCTGCCATGATCGCAAAAGCATAGATCATCAACACGGCCGCACGCTCAGACAATCCGAGCGCGACCAGCCTGTGAGACGTATGATCGCGACCGCCTTGAGATGCCTTTCTACCCCAGAGCTTTCGCAGGACCGTTACCAGTGTGGTATCAAAGATAGGAACCAACAGGATCATTACCGGCACGGCCAGTATCGTGAATACGCCCCGCGAACGGCCGCCCGTTTGACTCAGTAACACCGAGCTTGCCAAAAGAAAACCGACAAACATTGACCCGCTGTCGCCCATAAAGATCGAAGCGGGGTTAAAGTTATAAACCAAAAATCCGAGCAAGGCGCCGATAAAGACCGATACGAACAAAACATCATTTGTTTGTCCGTTCATCGCAAATCCGATAGCCAGCGACACCGACGCGATCGCTGCTATGCCGGCCGCCAGCCCGTCCATATTATCGAGCAGGTTTACGGCGTTTGTGATCGCGATCAGCCAAAAAACTGTCAGCCAGACATCGAGCAGCTCAAAACCCGTCAGCGGAAGCCTCATTCCGAACCCGACGATAAAAACAGCTCCGATCAACTGGCCGATCAATTTTTGATACGGTTTGATGTTTATCAGATCATCGACCAGACCGAGCAGAAATAGCAACGTGCTGCCGCCCATTATCACGATCGATTCGGTTGTCTTCGGCACGATCGCCGCATAAAGCAAGATCGTCGTAAGAAAGATCGCGGCGCCGCCAAGCATCGCAGTTGGCTTCTTATGCCACCGATCAGATTTCGGCTTTGCGACAAACCCGTAGCGTAAGGCTATACGCCGAATGAAGTATGTAGCGATCACCGCAACCAGAAAACTGATCGCCGTTGAAATTAGCGTTGAACTGATCATCTAACTCGGTCTCAAACAACCTCGTTGGGGTTTGAGACCCCTGCCGGTCGTAACGTTGACTTTGCTTGCTTCCGATCGAAATTACTAATGCGTTCGGGAAATTTATTAAGCAGCATTTGGTAAACCTCCGATATCTGATCGACCATTGTTTCGGCCCGAAACGCCGGATCGACCAGCCGGCGGCCGGTCTCGCCCATCTCCCGACGAAGCTCGTCATTTTCGAGGATCTTTGCAATCCGGTCAGCAAGACCTACTGAATCAAAAGGTTCGACCAGGTATCCGGTGCTGTCATTAATTACCACTTCGGGGGCGCCGTCAATATCAAACGATACGCATGGTTTGCCCATAGCCAGTGATTGAGGAAGAACTCTGGCTAATCCTTCTCGAAGTGAAGTATGAACCACAACGTCCATCACGGAAATCATTCGCGCCCTTGCGCTTGCCAGCATTCGTCGAAGGGTCACGACACCGGAGGTGCGGTTTCCTTGCCCAGGAGCGCCCGCGCGATGGTGTTCTTCTGGATTTCCATCGTCCCGCCGGTAATCATCGAAAC
>JBDTMQ010000388.1:0-3204 GCA_039934155.1 Acidobacteriota bacterium
AAAATCGCGGCGCTTTTTCGAGGCTGAGAGCGGTCGGATGGAACTGTATGAATTCCATATCCGCCATTTCAGCTCCGGCAAAATAAGCCATCGCCATTCCGTCGCCGGTCGCGACCGTCGGATTAGTGGTGTGCAGGAATAGCTGGCCGGCACCGCCGGTGCATAGAATTACGGCCCGGCCATAGATCTCTCGCGGCGCGCGCAGTATCGGATCGCGAAACCGGACGCCGGTGCAGCGGCCGTCGTCGACGATAAGGCTTTCGGTATTGGCGAACGGCAGAAGGTTGATGTGGCGCTCGGCCCGGGCACGCGCGATCAGCGCCCGGACGATCTCTTTTCCGGTCGAATCGCCGTGGGCATGAAGGATCCGTCGGCGTGAATGAGCAGCCTCTTGCGTGAAAACGAGCCGGCCGCCCTCGCGGTCAAACTCGGTGCCCCAATCGATCAGCTGTTTGATATACCTCGTTCCCTCGGTAACAAGCGTCTCGACCGCGGCGAGGTCACAGAGGCCGGCGCCGGCCACAATGGTGTCTTCCTCATGCAGCTCGGCGTCGTCGTCCTCAGAAAGAACGACGGCCACGCCGCCCTGTGCATATTCGGTGTTCGATTCGCTGGCTTTATCTTTTGTGAGGACGGTAACGGCCGCACCACTTTCGGCAAGCGCGATCGACGCCCGCAGTCCCGCGACGCCGCTTCCGATAACGATAAAGTCCGTGGACTGTGACATTACCGAGACTTTACCACAGACGTAAACGGGCCGCTAACAAGGGCCCGGACGGCGGCAGGTCATTCGCTTGCCGAGGCCGTTTCGGCGTTCTCATCCGACTGAAAAAGGCCCGTATAGGCGCCTTTTCGCAGGTTGATGCCGTGTTCGGCAAAAGCCTTGAGGCACATCAGCATTTGTGCCCAGCCGTAGCAGTTCATATACGAGCGGTCGAGGTCGTCCTGAGTTTCGCGGCAGCCTGACTCGGCGATCTTGACCAATGTTTCCCCGGGGACCGGTTTGTTCAAGATCGAACCGGACGCTTGTTTCCATGCCCTCGGCGCCTTCCCATCCGAGCACGATCAGCTCATTTGGTATCACCTTTTCGACGCGGACCGGAAACGCCTTTTTCTCGTTGCCGGGGTTGTCGGTAAAAGCCCACTGAACGGTCGTTCCTTATGCAGCGGAGCGCTCGCGCCGCCGGTCGTAAAATAGCCGCTTAATTTTTCGGGGTCGTGAATATAGTTAAAGACCTCTTCGAGCGGTTTCTGGATCTTTGTCTGGACTTGAAATCCCAGCTTCATAATGTCTCCTTGATCCGGGCACGACGGCGGGCCCCTTAATTTGTTACTGAGGGCGAAATTCAACGCCGTCGGCTCGTGATCGGTCAGCATAACATAAAAAAGACTGCCTTTACGGCAGCCTCTTTTATCCAAATGGTCAGCGGACTAGGACGACGGGATCGTTAATTCCTGTCCCGGAAAGATCTTGTCGGGGTCCTTGATCGTGTCTTTATTGGCCTCAAAGATCGCATTCCAGCTAATACCGTATTTCTGGCCGATCTTGCTCAGATTGTCGCCCGACTGGACGGTATAAGTATTCCCGCCGCCGCCGGCGGCAGCCGCTGCCGCTGTGTTGACATTCAGGATAAGATCGCCGCTGCGGTATTCGGGATCGATACGATTGTATTCGTCCCATAGGGCCTGTTTCGCCGCATCGTCGGGTGCGGTGCCGTCAACATGAAGTACGCCGTCGGCTTCGCTCAGCGTATAGGTTGTGCCATTTTGATTGGCAAGCTCAAGAAGCGTTTGATATTTTTCTTGTACAGACATAATTCCTCCTAGGTTCGCCTATTTGACGGTTAACTGGTTGTTGATCTTCTTGGGTTTTGCCTCGCTCACGGTGGCCATGACGTCGGCAAGCTTGTCTTTAGCAACGGTACCCGTCAAAGTTACCTCGCCATTGGCAACTGTCACCGTTATGCCTGAAATATTCTTTTTGCGCAGCGCTTCTTCGACCGTTCCCTTCAGCATCGGATCCTCAGCCGGCGGGACAGGTGTCGGCAGCGGTTTTAGCGTCACGTTGTTGGTCACTGACTTGATACCCTCGACCTTTGCCGAGGCCTCGGCCTTGTTCTTTACGGTAATATCCGCGACCTCACCGGTCAGCGTTGCTACGCCGTCTTTAACAGCAACTGTCACGCCGGTGACTTGATCCGCGGCAAGCTTATCCTGCGCAGCCTTTTGAAGGTCAGCGTCACTTTTGCCGCCGCACGCCGATATGAACAATGCAATGGCCAAACTTAGTACTGTCAGAAATTTAATTTTCATTTTCCCTCCTGAGAAACTTCTAATGATGAATATCCGTGAATCCCGGAAGCGAACTCTCCCATGACCGGACCGGTATGGAAGCGGAAATCGCAAACATTTTGAATTCGTTAAGTCATATTGGAATATGAAAATGAATTTTTCAATCATGATTTTTCGAATTTTACATAAAGACCTGCTCGGCGATCTGTTTTGCCACGTCAAATGACGTAAATTGGGGGCGAATAATGAAATGCCAGTCGGCAAGACAATAGACCTCCTGCCGCTGATCGAAGAGCTTTTTAGCTGCTCTTTTATTGCGTGCAAGCGGCCGCGTTTTCTTGGATGCGCGAATATTCAGCCAGCAATGATCGAAGGTCGACTCGAGCCAAACGCTGGTCAATCCTTCAGCACGGATGAGATCGCGGTTTTCCGGCGACATCCACGTTCCGCCGCCCAGAGAAAGTATCCGCAGGCCGGGCTCTGCCAGAACCCGGACGAGCGCCGCGGTTTCGATCGCGCGATAAGCTGGTTCGCCATCGGTGTCGATAATATCGGCGATGCGGCGTCCCTCAAAGTGTTCGATGGCATAGTCGAGGTCGGTCCGGCCGCAGTCCAGCAAACCTGAAAGATGCCGGGCCACGCTGGACTTACCGACACCCATAAATCCCGTGAGGGCGATGCGCGTATACTGGGCCATGATATCGAAAATGCAGGTCTGATCAGGTTCTCACATTTTCAAGCGTTTCGAAAAATGACGGAAAAGAAACCGCTGCGCATTCGCTGCCCTCGATCGTTGTCTCGCCATCGGCAAATAGGCCCGCGACCGCGAATGCCATTGCGATGCGGTGATCGCCGAAAGAGTCGATCTCGGCTCCGGTCAGAGGCGAATTGAACACACGAAAACCATCGGGA
>JBDTMQ010000389.1:0-4008 GCA_039934155.1 Acidobacteriota bacterium
TTATGTGGCAAGGTTTAGTGGATTATAAACTGGGGATTATGCTCGCAGCGGTGATGTTCGCGGGTGCATTTGCGGGGGCTCATTTTGCCGCACGAATGAATGAGACCTGGCTCAAACGTATCTTTCTTACTGCCGTAGTCGTTTTGGCAGTTAAGATCCTTCTTGACCTATTTATCCAAACTAATTAGTTATTCATGCTTGCACACACGCCCACGACAATTGCACACATTCTTACCGAACTGCGCAAATCTATTGTCGGTCAAGATGCCGTTATCGAACAGATTCTGATTGCCGTGTTGGCCGAAGGGCACGCCCTGCTCGAAGGCGTACCGGGAACAGCTAAGACCTTGATGATAAAAAGTCTGGCTGAGATACTCGGCGCCCGATTTTCCCGAATTCAGTTCACGCCCGACCTGATGCCTTCCGATATTACCGGTACGAATGTCTTTAACATGCAGACATCGGAGTTTACGCTGAGACAAGGGCCGATCTTCACGGATATTTTGCTTGCCGATGAGATCAACCGCACACCGCCAAAGACCCAATCGGCACTTCTTGAAGCGATGGAGGAACGGCAGGCGACGATCGACGGCGAGCGTCACAGCCTTTCGCCAATATTTACCGTGCTTGCGACCGAGAATCCGATCGAATACGAAGGTACGTACCCGCTGCCTGAGGCTCAGTTGGATCGGTTCTTACTCAAAATATTGATCGATTATCCGGAACTGGAGAGCGAGCAGGAGATAGTTGCGCGATGGGACGCCGGTTTTAACTCGCATCATTTGGAAAGACTCGATCTAAAACCCCTGCCCGATGCCGCGGCGATCATCCGGTGCCGTGATGAGGTTCGTCAAATGCGTATGGAGCCCGGAGTACAGCGATTCATTGTAGAGATCGTCCGGGGAACCCGCAGCCATCCGACGATCCTGTATGGTGGCAGTCCCCGGGCCTCGATCGCCATGCTTTTATGTTCAAAGGCTCTTGCTGCGATCCGCGGCCGAGACTTTCCGACACCGGACGACGTTCGAGACGTTGCGCCCTCTGTCCTTCGTCATCGCCTCGTTCTGAGGGCCGAGTTCGAGTTGGAAGGGGCGACGACCGACGCTGTCATCTCAGACATTCTCAAAACGATCGAAGTCCCGAGGTAACCCGCACAAGTTGCCGCTGACAAAGAATTTCCCTTTACTTAAAAATTTCAACGCGTCGGCTGATCGGGATCCTGTGGTCCGCCCTCTGGCTTTTTCGCTACGGGTGAAGTTGCGGTTCGCGGCGTTGGCGTTGCCCTAGGTTGCGACGGTTTTGCTTCAGGCGTTGGTTTCGGGACCCCAGCCGTATTCGCTAATGAATTTGATGCCGGCGGTCTCGGTGTCGGCGAAGGTTTGACGGCGGTATTTGAATTGGCCGGGACCGGGACAAGTACAACACCACCCTCAGCCGGCATGAAAGGGCTGCCGGTATTAGGATCTATCGTGTATACCTTTCCACCCGGTGGAACATAGGCCGGTGCTCCAGGAGGCGGCACTCCGCCATTTCCCCAGGGATTGTAGCCGTCCCCGCCGGGCAGCGTGCCTGGCGGCTGAGCCATATTCGAGTTTCCATTGAGGTCGGTAACAGCCGGCAACAGTGCAAGGCTCTGTTCTTCCGCTCCGGTAGCAGGGTTTATCGGTTGAACCGGCTGACTGTTCACATCGGGTTGAAGGCTCGTCGTCGGATCCGTTCGACGGGAGGTGGTAGAGTATATGAGAAACGCTGAGAGAAGCGAAATGCCCGCCAAAACCACGAATGCCGTTTTCCAAAGGTTATTTCCGCCCGCTGCAGCAACAGCAACATTCAGCTCGCCCGCCGGCTCTTCGTGAAGTCCCGATTCAAGTTCGCCGGCGAATTCTATGGCGGTCTGCTGCCGAAGGCCCGGGTCCTTTGCCAGCGCCTTTAATACTACAGGCTCGATCCAAGCGGGAAGATCGGATCGATACGCGGAAAGAGGCGGCGGCGGTTCCTCGCCGTGTTTCATTATGACGTCGGACGCACGCTCACCGCCGAATGGCACCGCACCCGCAAGCATTTCATAAACGATCACGCCAAGCGAATAAATATCGGAACGTTCGTCCGGATCATCCGACCCGGAACACTGCTCCGGTGATAAGTATGCAAGATCATTCGGTCCAAGAGCTTCGCCAGAGCGCTCGGATGCCATCGGTCCTTTCGAATCAAAGTCCAGCACCTTGATCCGCAGAGAGCCGTCTCCATCTTCCCGAACGAGAATGTTTTCCGTCCCAAGGTTTCCATGGATAACACCGTACGCATGAACTGCCGACAGGCCGGCGGCCGCCTGTCGCGAGATCTCGACCGCCGTTGCCGGATCAAGCTGTCGAGCCGGACTTAAAAATTCAGACAGGGTTACGCCGCCTTCACCCTGATAGACCGAATAGACCGTCTCATCAGCGGTTGAGCCAAAATCGGTCGCTGTCAATACATTCGGATGCGAGAATTGCGATGCGACCTTTGCCTCGTGAAAGAAACGCCGCGTTATGCCGGCATCCAGTGCCCGCTCTCGCGAGACTACCTTTAGGGTCACTGGTTTATCCATGAATAGGTGCCTGGCACGATATAGGTCGCCCACTTCGCCACGCCGGATCAGCGTTTCGACCTCGTACTTGTCTGCAATTACCTTGCCTGTGAATTCTTCAGTCATCTGTATTTAGAACGTATCGGTACGTCACGGGTTGCCGACATTCCCTTAGACCATGCCATATTTGTATCACAGCCTCACGGGCAAATAAAATGCGGGTCGGAGCCGATAAAGGCACCGCCCGCAAATACTCGATCAAATTCGAATTAAAGCTTAACGAATACGATCAACAGAGCAAAAAGCACGAGTGATTCGATCAGCGCAAGCGCGATGATCATCAGCGTTTGCACCGTTCCGGCAGCGCCCGGATTACGGGCAGCACCTTCGGCCGCACGCGAACCGACCAGACCCTGACCGATGCCGGCAAGACCGGCTGCCAGTCCGAATCCGATGCCGCCACCTATGGCTTTTGCGGCATTGACCGACGATTCGTTATCCGCAGCGCCCTGTGCGAATGCCGGGATCGCCATCAATGCCAATGCCATCGCGGCGTAAATAACGTATTTCATTTTGTTCATCTTAAAAGTCTCCTGCTTCTATTTTTATTTTCTATCTTGTTCCTTCAGGAGAAACATCTTTCCGCATCCTGCTCGCCGGGTATGATTTCGCCTCACTTCCGGTATGCGCTTGATTTATACTCGCGTAGAGTCAAGGCTCCTGTAGCGTGCGGGCATAGTTGCTATAAAACGCAGGTTGTAAAAGATCGATCCTCTTTAAGAAACACCCCTTGTAAAGGGATAGTCGAGATACAAGATCCCAAATTCAAAATTGCTAAACGTGAGCCGTCGTAACGGCCTCACCGGTAACCGGCGAATGTTCGCCCCCGTGCACGTGCTCATTCGGCCCATGCGAAACCTCGCTGATATAGATCATCGACAGCAGTGTGAATACTAATGTCTGTACGAACGCCACAAATACGGCCAGCGGCATCAGAACTACCGGCAGCAGAAGCTGTGTATATGGCGGATAAAGGCCGGAGATCTGTGCCGAGATCTGTTCGTCGGCGAACATATTCGCGAAAAGCCGAATGCCCAGCGTAAATGGCCGGATCATATTGCTGATAAGTTCGATCGAAAAGATGAGCGGCGTGATGATCAGTGTCATCAAGAGCGGCAGTTTTGGTCCGGCTAAATGCGCGAGGTGATTGATCAGCCCATTCTCGTGAATTCCGACGTAGTTGTAATAAACGAAGGACGCGATGGCCAAAGCAAACGTAACATTTACCGAGGCCGTCGGCGCCATGAACATCGGGAACAATCCCATTAGATTCGAGATCAGCACCAGAACCGCAAAGGTCGCAACCACGGGAAAATATTTGGCGGCGTGGTCACCGATCACATTTGACGCCAGGTCCTTTAGCGCAAGAAACCCTGCTTCAA
>JBDTMQ010000390.1:0-14513 GCA_039934155.1 Acidobacteriota bacterium
ATCTGGATCGCGATGGCAATTGCCTTTGCTGTTGTCTCATCAACGTCGTTTGTCTTAAGATCCCCGCCGATTTTGAATTTATCGTCATGACCTTTGCCCGCAAATTGGGCTAGGAACGGCGCCGGTATATCTTCGCCTCGAACCTCTTTGATAAATGGCGACCCGTTCTTGTTTTCATAAACAATGACAAACTCCTTGCCGGCTGCCTGGACCACGGTTGCAGCGCCGATCTGTTTGCGGGTACCGCCATCGGTCGTAAAGGCAAGGTAAGAGTGGTGATCCGTATCGGGAACTTTCCCGCCCGAATCCTTTTCCATATCAGCTATCGAGTCTTTCGGAATGTCCTTATGCTGTTTTGTAAAAGACTGGGCACTAGGGAAGGCAGCTTTTACCGATGCCGGAGCATCCTCATCCTTCTTTGGTGCCTTTGCGGTGTTGGAACCGGCGGTATTGTTCGCAGCCGCATTTGCCTGATTAACTACTGGTGTAGTGTTAGTGGCGGTCGAACAGGCCGCCGTCAGGACGAGGCCTATGCTTAGAGCAGTAATTGTTAACAGCGTGAATATTTTCATGTTTGTTCTCCTCAAATCCGTTTCTATTTGTCCTTCTCTTCCTCAGGATTAGCTTTTTTTACAGCTGTCTGCTTGGTCTCAAAAGCATGGAGCGTTTTAAAGAGTTGGCTTTTCTCCACCTGTGTTGGGACTAAGTTCTTGTCCGGCAGGACCGACTGTCCGCCCGGCGAAAAGCCGGAAGCAGGAAGCGTCGTACCGATGGCCGTTTCGAGTTCCGTAAGAGCGTTATAGTAATCTCGTACGATTTGGTTGTAGTTCGTGACATTTTCAGTCAAGCGGCGCTGTTCATTTACAACTTCGAATACCGAAAAATCACCCGAACCATAAGCGGCCCGGACGGTCTGTAGATTCTCTTCGGCCCGCGGGATGATCTGGGTGGAATAGATAACCAAGGATTCTGCAGCCGCACGGTATTTCCGATATGCAACTGCGACATCCCGCTTGATGGCAGCTTCGAGAAATTCACGCTCGCGGACTGCCTGGATCTTTTCTCCTGTCGCGGACGCGATCTCGCCCTGATTTCGATTGAAGATCGGGATCTCGACGGAAACGCCGAATGTCAGCGAGTTGTCCCTATTAGGAAAGCTCCCGCCGCCTAGTCTCGCCGGAAAATCAATTATCGAGTCGTTTCGTGAGTATTTAACGCCGGCAGCCAGATTAGGGACAGCGTTCGCCTTCGCGAGATCGATCCGCGCTAATCCAAGTTGTTCCCCGATCCGGGCCGCCTGGAGATCGGCACGCGATTGCAGTGCCATCTCTGTAAGCTCACTCAAACCAGTATCAAAGCGGGGAGGACGATCCGGCTGCGGCGCAATTAGAAGGGCCTCCTTCATATCTGCACCGATCAGGGCACGTAGCTGCAAAAGGCCTGTTTCAAGATCGCTGCGTGTTTGGATCGTCTGCACCCTGAAGAGCTCGTTCTCAACCCTCACTAGATTTACATCAAGTGGGGCGACGTCACCTTCTTTTAATCGAGCCTCCGTAACGCGGAGGAGTTCTTCATTGCTTGAAACTAGCTTTTCGAGAACGTCCAACTGTCGCGCCGCCGAAAGAGTACTTGTATATGCGGAGCGCACCTCGACCGCCAATGATCTTTCGAGAGAAGAAATCGCGGCCCTGGTGCGGCTCAATTCCAATTCCGCCACGGCAACCCTTCTACTTTTTTTTCCGCCCAATTCGAAAACCTGCGTAATGCCCACATTCAGATCAGATTCTGGCTCACCGCCCAAAAACCGCGGGCTGCCGTATTCAGTATCGAGTATTGGATTAGGCCTAAATCCGGCCTGTCTTAATTTTCCTTCGGCGATAGCAAGACGCTGCCGGGCCGCCAAGATGTCCGCCCGTTTGCTGCTGCCAAGCTCTATTAACTTTTCGACGCTCAAACCATCGTCCGCAACAAATTCCTGGGAACTTAAAGTCACGCTTTTCGGTGTCGGAGTTGGAACCGGTTGCGAAAAAGTGGAGGCCGTAAACGCGAGGATCACGGCCACCACAAAGGCCGGAAGACAGGATAAATAGTCCGACCCGGAGACACTCCCGTTTTCTGATATTCGTTTGGTTGCCATCATTCGAAACGTCATCGATTACGCGGAAACGGTTTCGCTCCGAATTTCACCATCGTCAGCCGATCGCCAGACGAAATACATTAAGCCCGCGAACAAGCTCAGCACGATAAGCCCCGTAAGGAAAATCAATGTAGTTCTCAGCCAGGAAAGACCGGATGTGGCCAGGGCGGTTTCATGCGCAACCGCAACCCCAGGAAACGTAACAGTATCCGTTTCGCCCGTGTAGGTTATCCCTACCCGCATCGTGTATGTTCCCTCGGGCAGTGCCGGCATTTTTAGTTGATATGTGCCAGCCGTGTCTGTTTTTTCTACAGCAACCTGGGTGACCGACCCATTCGCGGCCTCTACCTCGATCCCGCTAGTCACCCCGTCAGCAGGTTCGTTCGTCGCATATTTTGTAATAAAGAGGCGTGCCGATGAAGATGTGTCCGGCTTGAGGATCGGATGCTTAATCAAAATCTCAAGATCGCCAATACGACTCGAATGCGAGACGATGCCCGCTGTGCTCGCTGCCGTCTTTGGCTTCGCGTCACCGTGATCCTCCCCGCCATGTGCGAGCAGGACCCCCGAATTCAACAATAGAACCGACAGCGTTAGCAGAATCGCAAAAAAACTATGTCGAATTTGCAGCGTCGTTTTATTCATCATAAATACACTCGCATTTACCTCGGTCTTATAAAGCTAGGTTTGGGTGTTTCTGTAATTAGTGCAAAGGACGTGCCAACCAGTTCCGTTTGAATGAAACGCCTGTTTACACGCCGTATCGCCTGCATTTCATCTGGAATCCCCATCCAGATTGATCTTAGTCGCATCGGGAACCATTGGTCGTTATCGAACAGTTGACTGTCTGTTTTTGAACACACGTTGCAATTCGAGTGATCGGAAAGTTTTAGACGGAATCTAAGTAAGGGTTGACACCTGTTTCGATAAACAAATATAGTGAACGTGATGATGGCTAAATGGCTTACATCGGTGTTCTTGGTGGTAACGGTCGCGTATGGCGCCGTGGCCGGGGCTTCGCCCCATTCGGAATCACCCGGGATGTCAAAGTGCTGCGACAAAGCAAAAGGCGGTGAACAGACGCCTCAGGCACAAGCCGCAACTCTCTGTTGCGCCCTAAACTGCGCGGATCCGGCTCCAACATCATCATCTACGCGTACTGATTTCTCGACGTCGATCCTTGTAAAAGGAACTTCTTCGGCTATCGTCTTAGACCTGGTCAGACCAAATCGTATCCAGTCGATACCATTTCCCATCGGGCAGGCGTCTGCCGTTCGATCTACCCGGCCCAAATACATCCAAACTCATTCATTCCTGATCTAGTTTCCTAGGACAACTGCGCCTTGTTGCAGGCATTCCTGCGCCTTGGTGGCTCGTGTCCTTTGTTCTTTTGCGCGGTGGTGCGTCCGAATCGAGCATTCCACACCTGCGTCTATTTAACTTTTAGGAGAAACAATAATGAAGAAAAACATTGTAAGTCTTATAGCACTGTCCCTCATCGGCACTGCCTTGCTTGGAGCCGCATGTGGTTCGGGCTCTCAACCAACCTCCGAGAATCCGATACCTGGCAAAGTGATCAAGAGCGGTCCTATCGGTGACGGGTTGTTGGTTACGCTCTCAAGCGAGACGGGGGCGCTCAAGAATGGTGAGCAGGAGATATTCCTCTCGTTCACGGATCCATCGGGTAAAGCGGTTGATGTCGGAATGGTAAAGGCCGCCGCGCTCAATTTCCAGATGCCCGCGATGGGGAGTATGGCTCAAATGAACAACGCCGCCACCTTTTCGACCACTGCCGTTCCAGGGGTCTATAAGGGAAAAGTCAATATCGAAATGAAAGGCGAATGGCAGGCGCAAATCAGCTACGAAGGCGACAAAGGCAACGGAAAAACTACATTTCCAATAACGGCTAGGTAATTTAGGCAGTGATCCACAAACTCATCGAATGGTCGCTCAGGAATCGCGGCATCGTCATCGTGCTGTATCTCGGCATTGCGGGGGCGGGTTACTGGGCACTCGTCCGAACACCGATCGACGCGATTCCGGATCTTTCGGACAATCAGGTGATCGTTTTTACTGATTGGACCGGCCGCTCGCCGCAGGAGGTTGAAGATCAGGTAACTTACCCGCTCGTTACCAATCTTCAAGGTTTGCCCGGAGTGCGTGTTGTGCGTGCAAGTTCGGCGTTTGGCTTTTCGATGATCAACGTCATTTTTGACGACGACATCGAGCTCTACTGGGCGCGGACTAGGATACTCGAACGGCTGAATCTCGTTGCGAAAGACCTGCCCGAAGGCGTGACGCCAACGCTTGGGCCGGATGCGACCGGCGTGGGACAGGTATTTTGGTACACCCTCGAAAGCGATTCGATGAACCTGCGCGATCTTCGTTCGCTCCAGGATTGGTTCGTCCGCTATCAGCTTAATTCCGTTCCTGGCGTGGCCGAGGTCGCGTCGGTCGGCGGGTATGTTCAGCAATATCAGGTCGATGTCGATCCGAACAAATTGCGGGGCCTAAACATTCCGCTTTCGGTCGTCGTCGAGGCCATTCAGCGTTCGAATAATAATGTCGGCGGCAATGTTGTCGAGCAGGCCGGGCAGTGGTCGGTCGTTCGCGGCGTCGGGTTGATCGAATCGGTCGCGGATGTCGAGAACGTCGTTGTCAGTTCAAATAACGGCACGCCGGTCTATGTTCGTAATGTAGCCGAAGTGAAACTTGGCAATGCGTTTCGCACGGGAGCCCTCGACAAAAACGGCAAGGAAGCGGTCGGCGGTGTCGTCATTGCTCGCTACGGCGTCAACACCCTCGATGTCATCAATGCGGTCAAGGAGCGGATAAAGACTCTTGAGGCAGGTTTGCCGAAGGGTGTAACGATAGTTCCGTTCTACGACCGAACGGAGATCATCAACCGCGCGACGTCAACACTCAAGACCGCTCTGATCGAAGAACTCATTCTCGTAACGCTCGCCCACATTCTCTTCCTTGCACATTTTCGTTCGATCCTTATTGTGACGATTCCGCTACCCTTGGCAGTGTTGATGTCGTTTCTGTTTATGTATTTCATGGACATCAGCTCGAATCTGATGTCACTAGCCGGCATTGCCATCGCCATCGGAGTTTTGGTGGACGCAGGTATCGTCGTAACGGAGAATGCCTTTCGATATATCGAGAAAAGGC
This sequence comes from Acidobacteriota bacterium, assembly GCA_039934155.1. Classification (GTDB taxonomy): domain Bacteria; phylum Acidobacteriota; class Blastocatellia; order Pyrinomonadales; family Pyrinomonadaceae; genus OLB17. Next base: position 5,312 of record JBDTMQ010000390.1, read on the forward strand.
AGATAGACACAAAAGATAGAAAAGCGGTCTTTGATGCCGTTCTCGAATCTACGAAACTCGTGGGACGCCCGGTTTTCTTTTCGATGGCGATCATCATTCTCGCCTTTATTCCGGTCTTTGCTCTTACCGGACAGGAAGGAAAGTTGTTCCATCCCCTAGCATTCACAAAGACCTTTGCAATGGCTGGAGCGACGATAATTGCCGTCACGCTCGTACCCGTTCTGTGTACATACCTACTTGGCGGAAAGGTTCATAAAGAGTCCGATAATCCTGTGATGCGATTCCTGCGTAGGCTTTACGAGCCGGCTCTGATGCTGGCCCTTCGCAATCGTATTGCGACGACCTCCGTTGCCTTCGCACTTTTCCTAGGCGCAATATTTCTTGCGACCGGCATCGGCAACGAATTCATGCCGCCGCTTAATGAAGGCGACGTGATGTATATGCCGATCACCGATCCGGCGATCTCCATCGACGAAGCCAACAAGATAATGAGCAAGCAGGATCAGATGTTGATGGAGTTTCCCGAGGTCGCCTGGGCCGTTGGCAAAGCCGGACGAGCGGATTCATCGACAGACCCGGCGCCGGTGAATATGAACGAAACCATCATTCATCTAAAACCGGAATCTGAGTGGCGTGCCGGTATGACGCGCGACAATCTTGTCGCGGAAATGGATGATGCTCTTCGGATGCCCGGCGTTACAAATATCTGGACGCAGCCGATCATAAACCGCATTGAAATGTTATCGACCGGAATACGGTCGCAGGTCGGCATTAAAGTTTTCGGGAACGATCTGAAAACGCTTGAAAGTCTTTCACGGCAGATCGCCGATGCGGTGAAGAAGGTTCCGGGTGCCGTTGATGTTTATCCCGAACAGATCGGCGGGTCGCCTTACATCGATATCGACATCGACCGACAGGCCGCGGCTCGATACGGAATCGACGTGGCGATGATCCAGCAGGCAGTTGAAAAAGGGATCGGCGAAAGCAATCTTGCGGTAACTATCGAAGGCCGCCAGCGCTTTCCTGTTCGCGTGCGCTATGCTCCGGAGTTTCGCGGTAGCCGTGAAGCTCTAGGCCAACTCCCAATGATGACCCCTACCGGCGCGACAATTCCGCTTTCTGAACTGACGAACATCAAGGCAGTTCAAGGACCGACGATGATATCGAGCGAAAACGGATTGCTTCGAGGCACTGTTCTGCTGAATGTGCGGGGCCGCGATGTAGGTTCATTCGTCGATGAAGCACAGACCGCCATCGCAGATCAAGTTCAAATGCCCGCCGGATATTACTTTACATGGAGCGGCCAATACGAAAATCAGAAGCGTGCTCGGGAGCGACTGTTGATCGTTGTACCGATCGTCTTACTGATAATTTTCGGGCTGTTGTATCTGATATATCACTCGGTGATCGAAGCTGTTCACGTCTTGATGGCCGTCCCGTTTGCTTTGACTGGCGGGGTCTATTTGGTTTGGCTGCTTGGATTCAATTTTTCGGTCGCGGTCTGGGTCGGCTTTATCGCGTTGTTTGGCACGGCAGTGCAGACGGGCGTCGTTATGGTCATCTATCTCAACGAATCGGTCACCAAAATGCGAGAGGAACTCGGACGAGATCTCACAAAGGGTGAGCTTCTTGAAGCGGTTCGTGATGGAGCGCTACTTAGGCTGCGTCCGAAGGTAATGACCGTAACAACCGTCGTCGCCGGATTGCTGCCGATAATGTGGAGCACCAGCGCAGGTTCCGAAGTAATGAAACCTCTCGCAACGCCCGTCCTCGGCGGAATGGTCTCAAGTCTTCTGCACGTTTTGATCGTTACGCCGGTGATATTTTATTGGATCCATGAGCGGAAACAAGGGAAGGAAAGTATTAATAATGCTCCGTAATTTTTCAGTTTGTATTTTCATTCTACTCGGTTACGGCATGGGAATTACGGCGTCGGGCCAGAATAGTCCCGTGGTCAGCAACCGTTTTATCGATCAACTAAACGGAATGTCAGCGGATGAGGCGGTGCAGAAGGCGTTTGAGAATAACGATGAAATTGGAGCCGTGCGAAAAGACATAGACGCGGCGAGAGGTTTTCTAAAGCAGGCTCGGCTGCGGCCGAATCCAAGTGTTGAGTTTAACCGCCGCGAGCAGATCGGCGGGCCGGATAATAATACGATCATTGGTGGAAGCCTGCCGCTCGAACTCGGCGGCCGGAGAAATGCACGGGTTAAAGTCGCCGAAGCGGAGTTGCAGTTACGTGAAAATCAGGTTGCGAATAGTGAGCGTATTCTTGCTGCTGAAGTGCGTACGAAATTCGGCGAAGCTCTGGCCCAAACGCTTAAACTTTCGGTCATCGACAAGCTCCTGGAGTCTGCTCTGGAAGGCTTCCGGCTTGTTCAGTCCCGGGTGACCGAAGGCAAGATCGCGCCGCTCGACGAAGGCATGACTGCAGTTGAGGTCAACCGTTTGCGCTCCCTTCGTGAGACCGAACTCGGAAGGACAGAGATAGCTTTCCTAGAACTTCGCAACCTGTTGGGTATGCAACCGGAAGCCCCATTGCGATTGAAAGGAAATTTCGACGATCTGATTGCGATACCGATGGCAATTGCTGAGTCGGTTCAGAAAGCTCTAGAGTCCCGGCCGGATCTACTCGCTTTCAAGGCAGCCGAAAAGGTTGCCGACGCCCGGATCGAGAAGGCGAAGGCCGGTGGGCGGTTGGATGCAAAGATCTCGGCCGACTATCAGCGCAATGATTTTGGTTTTCCGGTGCAGGGGATCGACCAGACGGGAGATCTGAGACCTGTTCAGGATGTATTCAGTTCTGTTCGTGTTGGGGTCACGTTTGAGATTCCCATCCGGAACGCCAATCAGGGTTTAATCGAAGCCGCGATCGCAGATGCGGATGCTGCCAGGAAGCGGACCAAATTTGCGGAACTTGTCGTGAGACGCGAGGTCGCGTCTGCTTTCGCTCGATATGAGAGCTCGGCAAGGGCAATGGAGATCTTTCGTGTAGGTGCTCAATCTCAGGCAAACGCGAACCTGAGCGTTATACGGCAGACGTATGAGTTCGGAGCGAGGAACCTAATCGAATACCTAGTTGAACAACGCCGCTATTTGGACATTGAGAATGAATTTATTGCCGCGCAATTGGCAGTTTATCAAGCGACCATCGAAATAATGCGGGCAACGAACGCCCCGGAATTGTTTAAGAAATGAGTGAAGAAAATAGAAATGGTCTGGATCATCAGAACGCAGAAATCGAAAGCGCCGGTCGGGAAACTGAAAATAGATTGGATTCGGGAAAGCCATGGCACCGACGCCCGATAATTGTGGGATCGATAGCCATCGCAGTGATTTCTCTGGTTCTCGCCACTGCCTATTTGTTACTGCAAAATGATGATACCGGCAAGCCGGTTCCAACACCGACCACAGTAAGTTTCGGGCAGAATAGCGAGCAACAACCGACAGGAGTCTCCGGTGAACAGACCATAACCATTGAGCCCGATCAACTTGCCCGGATCGGATTAAAATTTGAAACCGTTGGCGAGACTCTATCCGGTGAAGCTGCGGACATCTCATCGACGGGTACGGTTCAGGCAAACGCATATGCAGAAACACCTGTTATCCCGCAGATAGGCGGCGTCATTCGGCGCGTCAATGTCGAACTCGGAGAATACGTTAAAAAGGGCCAGCCCGTTGCGATCCTGTTTAGCGATGAACTTGCGGCTGTTCAGTCTCGATATCTAATACTTCAAACGGAAGTTCGAACGTCGCGCTCAAATTATGAGCGCTCGTCAAAGCTTTCCGACCTCAACCCTGTCAGCAAACGAGAACTTGATGCTGCAGTTGCGAGACTTAAAACAGTGGTAGCCGAGTTGGAGGAACATCATCAGCATCATAGGCGTGCAGCAAATCTGCTCGAAATAGGTGCGATAAGCCGTGAAGCATTCGAAGATGCGACGACAAGATTGAGAACGGCTGAGGCAAATGTCGAGGAGGCTAAAAAGCAACTCGAACGTGCACGCGAGGTGGCTCGGCTAAATCCGGTAAGCGGAGCCGAGTTTGAGAAAGCCGCGGTCATGCTTCAAACAGCGGAATCCGAGCTTGCCTCAACGCGACAGAAACTGATCGTTTATGGCCTGTCGCCGCAGCGTGTAGCTTCCTTGCGTTTTGCCTCTCAGATCAATGCTGAGATTGCCCTCACGGCGCCGGTTTCCGGAACGATAACCACCCGAACTGTCAATGCCGGCGAGGCGGTCGAAGCGAATAAAGAAATAATGAAGGTCACTGACCTGGCAAAAGTATGGGTCATTGCTCAGGTTTACGAACAAGATACCTCGACACTGCGCCTAAGAAGCGGTGCGAGTGTCACGACCGACGCACTTCCCGGACGGCTTTTTCGGGGCAACGTAACCTATATCGACCCGAACATAGATCAAAAGACACGAACTACGCAGGTCCGTGTCGAACTCGAAAATGTGGGTGGCGTTCTTCGGATCGGGACCTATGTAAACGTTGCATTCGGCTCATCTGGAAAAGCCGAGTCGACCGTGCCGGTAGTTCCTGCCTCCGCGGTTCAGATGATCGGAAGCCGGGAGGCTGTTTTTGTCGTCACCGACCAGCCCAACGTTTTTCGGATAAAATTCGTCCGGTTGGGAAACGAAAACGACCAGAAAAGGATCGTGCTTGAAGGTCTGCAAGTGGGCGATCGAGTGGTTACCGACGGAAGCTTTCTTCTTCGAGCAGAGATGCTCAAAGCTGGTCCGATACAGCCTTGAGAGGCTTTCAGATCAGTTCGCGAAATCGACCGAACAACGACTGTAATTTAACGACGACCTCCGACCCAGACTTCGTGAACTTTCTTAGCTAGAAGATCGTCAACAATGGCTGGTCGATCAACCGATTCCTTGTCCCCTGCTTATCTGGACCAAAGCTGCCCTAAATCCGGTGCCGACCCTGTTCGGTGCTCTGGACCATGGGTTCAACCGCAGGCGTTTCGAGTTTTGCTGTGGAACGAAAGCAAGGAATTTTCTTTAAGTCCGATTCAAGTTCAAGTGCTGATTTTTCTCCTTCATCATTCTGACGAAAAACGGAGAGTGAGTTATTTAGCCGATGAATTTAACATGACCAAAGCGACGATCAGTGATTGCGTTAGGACGCTTGAACAAAAACAACTGATTGAAAAGCGACCGGAACCGCACGACACTCGAAGTTACGTCATCCATTTGACCAGCCCGGGCGAAAATATAGCAAAAAAGACATCTTTTTTCGCCAATCAAATGCAGATTCCAATTGAACAATTTTCTTCATCCGCTAAGGAAACTTTGCTTTCAGGTTTGCTCGAAATCATCCGGCATTTGAATCAAACGGGCATTATCACAATCCAGAGAATGTGCTCAACCTGCCGATTTTACAATTCAGACGACGGGCATTTTTGCCAACTGCTAAATCAAAAACTTGCCGACGTAGAGCTGCGGATTGATTGTGAGGAACATATTCCGCATGCTAAAACACATCTTCCCAAACCTAATCTGGCACGAAACTCTTGAGTGATAGAACTGAAACTCGCCCAAGCGAAACACCAATAGAAAAAAGCATCAGTGAAGTGCGAATGCTGGACCTCGCCCGCTTCGTATCCCATCGCGGGCAAAGTACCACCAATTCGATTCTGATGCCCGCTTACTCCCTGGTTTCGAGTATTTGATCAAGCCAAACTAGGGCATAATCTTGGCATGAAACAGATAGTCTGGGAAAAGTTGACCAAACGCCGCGTTCTCGGAATCGGCATAATGGCGCTGGGCGTGACCGTGACGCTCGCTCCCATTTTCTTTGGCGAGTGGACTATCGCACTTTTGGGGATTGCACTAATTGCGGCAGGTCTGCTGCAATTTGTCGGAACTTTTCGCTCTAATGACCGCGAGCAGTCAACTCTTTCTTATGCCGCCGGTGTGGTTACAACTGTGCTCGGTTGCTTGTTGTTCATGAGTCCGAATCTCGCCATTTCGGCAGTAAGTTTCGGCGTAACACTTTTTTTCCTCGGCGACGGTGGATTCAAACTTTATACTGCTTACCAACAAAACGGACAGGAACGCCGTTGGAGCATTTTCAACGGAATTTTTACCATCACAATCGGTTGCTTAATCTGGTTTTTCATTTCGGCTGAACTCGGCATTTTGGCAATCGGCATAGTTCTCGGTTTGCGATTGATAGTCGAAGGCTGGACGATGGTTTTTCTGCCCGAAAAAGGGTTCGAATCCTCTGATCTTAAACCCGATATGAGTGTGCATCCCGACGCGCGTCTGGGGGTGGAATCAAATAACTACATAAAAAATATTCAGGAGGAGATTAAGCCGACATTTGCCCAGCAAAACGGCAATAACATCTTCTGGTGTCTGTCATTCCTCGGCATATTTTTTCTGATTCATCTTTTGCGAACCGATGCACAATGGTCGTTTATTGGGTTTATCTCACCGTTCACAGCTGTCGTCGGTGACGCGGTTGTCGCTCTGCTTTTGGCGATTATTTTAATTTTGCCGTTGCGCCTTCTCTGGCGAAAATTGACGCGACCGCTCGAACGCATCGCTTGGCATCGTCTTTTCATTCTGGAGGCCGAAGCGGGAGAACATTCCGTTGCCGAAAGATTTTTACAATTTTGGCTAACGACTCGGATGCGTTTTGCTCTGGAGATGCGTGAAATGCGTAATTCTCTGAACTTTGCATTTTGGCGAGTCTTACGTTTCGGTTTACCGTTGACAGCGATCTTAATTGCGGTTAATTCGATATGGGGTTTTAGCTGGTATTTTAATTCGGAAAACTGGGCGTCAGGCGTGTGGCAGGAAATCACGAAAAATCGAATCGTCGTTTGGCGACAAAGAATGGCAGAAGATGTTGAACGAGATGCACTTGCCAAAGGCGTTGCACCTGAGAAAGTTTTTGCAATTGAACCCGAAGGCGTAACGGACGAAGGGGATTTTAGCTTTGTCGTTATCGGAGACACCGGCGAAGGCGATGCTTCGCAATTATCGCTGCACGATCAAATTATTGCGGCGAATAACGGCGATGGGGTAAAGTTTCTCGTTCTATCGTCGGACATAATTTATCCTGATGGCAAGATGAAAGATTACGAAAGGAATTTTTATCTGCCGTTCAAAGGCTTCGAAAAACCATTCTATGCAATTCCGGGAAATCACGATTGGTTTGATGCGAATGAAGGTTTTAACGCCAATTTTATGACGCTCGATGCTGCGCAAATTTCTTTACGTTCGCGGCTGGCTGCAGATTTACAAACCAACGCTGTAACGACCGACAAAAGATTTGACGAGATCACGGCGGAGGCTGCGCGCCTGCGTGCATATTACAAGGTCAAAAACGGTCTGCAACGATCTCCCTATTTTGAAATGCACACGGAAGCATTTTCATTACTCGCCGTTGACACTGGTATTTTGCGAAAGATCGACCCAAAACAAAAAGCGTGGCTCGAATCCGCACTCGCTCGGTCCGGCGATAATTACAAGCTCGTCGTCCTCGGACATCCATTTTATGTCGGCGGCGAGTATATAGCGAAAGACGATAAGGATTTCGATGAAATTTACCAAATTTTGCAACGCTACAACGTGAATGCGGTGATGGCGGGCGACACTCATGATTTTGAATTTTACAAAATAAAAAACGGTGGAAAAGAAATGCTCAGTTTCGTCAATGGCGGCGGTGGTGCGTATTTGAGCATCGGCACATCGCTCGGATTTCCCGACAATCCCGTAACAAATGATTATGCTTTTTACCCACGCACAGATGAATTGACTACTAAGATCCACGATGAATCTCCATTTTGGAAGATGCCCTTTTACTGGTGGCTGAAATGGTTTCGAGGCTATCCGTTTGACGAGGAAATGGTGTCAGGAGCCTTTGATTTCAACCGTTCACCGTTTTTCCAAAGTTTTTTAGAAGTCGCGGTCGAACGCTCAAAGAATCAAGTGAGATTTATACTTTACGGAGCTAATGGACGTTTGCGTTGGCGTGATATTCAGACGAGCGGTGCGGTCAAACCTGCGGAAAAAAGCGACGACGATTTTGTCGAATTTGTCGCTCCACTTGCCGAATAATTTGTAAACAAAAGACTCTCAGCAATCATGCTGCTGGTCACCGCAATGATTATTTGGGGTAAGTGCGTATGCCGTTACGAAAGCATCGCTCGACGAAGTGCCACCTGTTTTATTTGCATTATTGCGTTACGTTATTGCTTTGAGTTTGCTTGTAGCTTTTGTGATTGTGGAGGAAACTTAGAAAAACTACCGCGTCCCGTCCCGTTGGAATGGTCAAGTAAACGTAGACAAAAAAGTCTCTTATTTTCTCCTTTGATTTAATCTAGCAGCGGTGGCTGTGGGAATGTGGGAAAGCGTTTTTCAGCTTTTCCACATGAGCGACATTTCCACGGCCGGTTTCTGCGTTTTTCAGTTTTTGCTCGAACTTCGGGATGGTGGTCCCTAGGGCCGAGTGTCGTCTGACGCGGTTGTAGTAGCAATCGATGTAATCGAAAGCCATGCTTCGGGCTTCTTCGACCGAGTTGAAATATCTGACATCGAGTTCAGTCTTGAACCTTGAGAAAAAGCTTTCCGCCTGGGCGTTGTCATAGCAGTTGCCCTTGTCCGACATCGACTGCCTGAGCTTGCAACCGGCGAGCAGCTTTCGGAATTCGGTCGACGCGTATTGGCTGCCGCGATCCGTGTGAATGATCGCATCCGGTTTCACGAATCCGCGTCTTAAGGCCATTCGCAGTGCGTCGATGACGAGCTGTGCGGTCATCCGAGATGAAACGCTCCAGCCCGCCAGACGCTTGGTCACCTTGTCCTGAAACATCGCCAGATAACAACATCCGCCGCCTCGATACGGTCGTTGCCAAAAAACTCGACAAGCACATCGAGCTTTTGAAATTCTTGTTTGGCACCTTTTAATTGCCGGTCATTTTCCAGATAGTCCCGGTAATGTTTCTCAACAAATGCCGCAAAGTTGGTTCGCCCTTTCACCGAAGCGATCGTCGCCGTTTTTCCTTTTTCCTTAAAGTCTGCATACTCGTCCTCGGCCCAGCCTTTTGCATCCCTTCTTGACGTAAAGCCCTTTTGGCTTTTGGAATGCCATCCTCCGGACTTTTCATCATAGATAGTAAATATGCCGCGGTACCTTTGCACGGATCCGTTCTTCTCATCCTTCTGAGCAGTGATAA
>JBDTMQ010000391.1:0-5846 GCA_039934155.1 Acidobacteriota bacterium
AAAAGTAAATATTGACCGCGAAAGACGAAAAGCGTGACGAGGCTTGTGTTGTTCTTGAAAGAATCGAGAGCAAAGGCCAACGCGTTGAGCGACGTGTCGAGCAAAACCTTTTTAAGGTCGGTCCGTTTCTTGGCGTCGATTGGAGCGATAAAACCCTTGACTTTTTCGTCAACTATCCAATGCGGCGGGAACGGATGGATCTTGTTAACGCTTTCGATGCCCTTGCCGAGCACGGCGAGTTTTACGAATTCCTCGGCCTGCGGCGGATCCATGTCTTTTAAGAAGCGTTCCTCCCTGGGCGGCCCGAGAACCTGGACCTCGAGACCCGCTATGCCGAGAGCGTTCGGCATCACCTTGCCAGCCTCTAAATATTTTACTTCAGCGTCCTTCAGGCCTTCTTTGAGGCGTTTCATGGCTTTGGCATTTGAGGCGAGCTTACCGGCGTTGCTAGCGGCCGCTGCTCCGAGCAATCCTAGTGCGTCTTCGCTGCCGACCAGATTAAAGACTGCATTGACTGCCTTCTTTCGGTCGGGAGTAGAGGCATCAGCGCTGTTGAGCGCCGCCTGCGCAACAAAATGACGCATAAGGTCCTCGGCGAGCTTGGCCTGTTTCTTGCTCCATTTTAGGGCGAGCTCATCCATTGGATCCTCACTCCAAGGCAGCCAAACCTGTTCGACGTCCATCATTTCCCAGGCTTCGCTGAATCCCGAAATATGATCCTGGTGTGAGTGCGTCGCGATGATCGCGGCGATCTTGCTGCCAGTCTCGGTCCGGATATTTTCAACTGCCAGGCCTATCGTTTTGATGTTCCCGCTGCCGTGTACGCCGCAATCGATGACGACGTGCTTATGGCCGTTGCCGTTCGGGATCGACAGCAGAAAGCAGTCACCGAAACCGACGCGGTACATTCGAATGCGGATGGTATCGGGCTTTAGACCCGCGGTCTTCTTTTTCGGTAACATATCAATATCCTCTGTGAATCGCCGCGAAGTTGACTTCTGGGGCTCCGATCCTCGCCGGAGCATCCAACTCCGCTGACTCGGCGTAAACATTATGGCTGAGACGAAACGCGGTGTTCGTCGAGAAATCGCGCTGTCGCACAAGGCGATCAGAGGCATCTTTGCCTAACATCGGTTTGCAGATCGCGTATCGAACAAGGCCGCCGCCCTTCTCGGAAGGCACGATCACCATCGTCACACCTCCGAGAAACATCAGACTGCCGAGTGTCGCATCATCCGCGTCGAGCAACTCTTCCCGCCTTTGTACGACCTGAACGACGACCTCCCGCTTGATCCTACCGTCCGGGCCGACTCGGTGAAGGTGGTGAAATCCGTCGATGGAGATCGTCCTCGATGTTTTCGAGTCGAGGCCGAGGACCTCGGCGTTGTTGACAGCAAAGGCATGCAGCAGCTTTGCCTTGTCCCTTCCACTTGTTTCATCGGAAAGTAGAACATCAAGATCCGCCTCGGACAACGTGATGGCAGAGGCGTCGGATGTCGGAGCGGGCGTCCATCGAAGTGATTCTTCAGCATATGAAACGACGCCCTTAGGTTGGATTCCGCGAAGACGAAACGTATCGATCAGGGAGCCTCGATAGCCATGCGGGTCTTCGCGTACAAGATCGTAATCCGCCGTGATCATCGCCCGCAGAAAATCGCCGAATGTAATGTCCACCGGAGGGCAATAGTCGAGCGAGCGAATACAGATGTTGAGAAAATTCTGGGCTATTTTCGAGGCCTCGACCGCGAGCAATTTAGCGATATCAGGGTGAATTCGGTTCGGACTGAGGTCGCGGGCGATTTGAAGCAAGCCCTCGATCTTCTTCATATATACGCTAAAAAAAGCGTCAAAGACTGCGGCGACCAGGATAGCGCCGCGTTCGTGCGGTTCGTCGAGTTTCTTCAGAACGTGCTGATCGGGCTTCACGCCAAGAGCCGAACGGAGAGCAGCGCGCTTCCCCATCGCCTCGCCAAACTGCCGGGCGAGGTCAACGAGAGGGTTAGCAAACTCTAATTCACCATAAATCAGAGGCTTTTCGCCCTCCCATACGGACGATTTGAATCCAGGCTGGAAGATTCGACCGCCGGTCCTGACGATGACTTCCAATAAGACCTCATCAAGCGTGTACCCGAAGGCTGTGATCTCGATGTTGAAGAACATGTCACGATCTGACTCCAGCATCGCTCGATGGAATGTCGCGGCGGTTTTCACGGCCGCAATCGGCACCAACTTCTTTGACTCGCTGCACGCGGATATTCTTCGCCTGCTGCGTGATCCCGATACGAAGGTCCGCAATACGGCGATGAAGGCAGTGAAGACGGTCGCAAAGCGCCAGGCTTCGAGCCGAGCGGAGATCGCGGCCGCCGTAAGGAGCAAAGCGGTCGCCAACCTTCATTCGGCAAAATCGATCGACGACATCTTGGAGGTATGTAAGTGAACGACGAACATCTCGGATTGTTGACCACGAAAGGCGGCACTGAAAGCTGGCCGTCCTTGCTGGTACACGCGGACCATTCCGTTCTCATTTTTACGAGTGTCCAGTGTCCCTATGCCATTGCCGCGTACGGCACGATTGAGCGTATCGCGGCCAGATACTCTTCCGCTCCACTCCAGTTTCTATTGATCAACTCCAACGTCAGCACGGACGACGACCCGGAGGACCTTGATGCGATGCGGGCACACGAGCCGCAGCCATCGATTCCGTTCCTCCGCGATGAGACCGCAGAACTTGCGCGGTTCCTGGGTGCGACGCACACGCCGCACGTTTTCTTGTTGGATCGCGACGGCGAAAAACTGTGGTCGGGTCCGATCGATCACAGATTTAGAAAACCCGACGACTGGTCCGAAGAGTCGGAGGGTTTTTGGCCCTGGGACGACAACCCGCCGCCGCAGCTCGCGGTTACTACATTGGAAGTAGTGTTGGATCAGCTAATTGCAATAGGTCATATCGAAAGCAAAGAGGAGCACCCGATTGGGTGCACGATCAAATAAAGGAGATGTATGGAAATAAAGGCTGTCAATCACATCTGCGTCGTCGTGAGAAATCTGGACAAGACGCGTGGGTTTCTCGAGAATATTATCGGTTGCAAGCAGCACGCGGCGATGGAGAGTTGGTTCCGAATCCCGGACCAGGAAACGACTATCCATTTGATCGATATCGAGGATGCCGATGTGCCGAGCGAAGACGATCTGTTTCATTACTACAGGCACGCCGCGTTGGAGGTCGACGACATCAAAGAGATCTCTAGGCGAGCTTTAACTCACGGGTACCCCGCGTTCCAGATGGATGTGGAGGGTGAGGAAGAGAACATCGATAGCCCTGACGCTTCATTGAATTTCGGGCTGAAGACTGTATTTGTGAGGGATCCGGACGGGAACCTCTGGGAATTTGCACAACGCGGGCACAGCTGGGACAAGTTGTGGGAATAAGGGGGTCGGTACGAAGCAATGCTTTACTACGCCAAATACATCGAAAGGTCAGCCAACGATCCGCAGGAGAATCGTGCGATGGCGGTCATTAGAGAGGCTTCGCTTAACTGGTTAAGCGAAGTCAAGGGTGATCCGCGCATTCAGTATGTCTTTCGCGGGCAGGACAATCGTTCGACACATTATTTCTTGCAGGCTGATTCCCACGGGCAGCTGCACGACCTGCTTGATCGTGATCCGCTCTCGATGCACTGTCGCATCGAATTCGATCCGCTGCTGACGACCCTGGAAATGGCGGACGCTCTCGAAGTTTATCTCGATGACAGGGTTCTTTCTACCGAGGACCGACGCCAACTCGATTTTCCAAAGAAAGAGATCTACGACGACGAGACTTACTTCTTGGCGATGAAAGTCGTTGTACCGTTCAGCCCGCTTCTAAGGCAGACGGTCCAGGACACGATCCACTTCAATACGCTGATCTCGCAAACCGCCCACACGGACGACCGCGAGATCGCGGATTTCAATCCGGTCGCGAAACCGATCGGGATCTTGATCATGAAGGCCGAGTCCGAAGCTGAGGTGCTTGCGCACGTCCAGAGTTGCCAGGTCTATGTGGACACCACCGTGGAAATTCAGCGCCTGCTCACGATCCCTCAAGCGATTAATGACAACAATGCGTTGCTCGAACGGCTGATGTGCGGCGGGTTTAGGGGAAGCTCAGGCAAGGATGGATCGGACCTGAGGGCCGAATTTCGGAGGAAGTCGGACGAATGATCTTCGAGGTGGTACACGGCGAGGTAAAGATCTCGGAACGCGATCGGTTCAAAGAATTGCACCGGTCGATCCTCCTTCCGATCTGCGCTTCGCTGGGCATTAATCTCGAACTGACATTGATGAGTGAAGTTGGACGGTTCGGCCGGTTTATCAATGTGTATTCCTACGATTCTTATCAGGACTACGAGGATAGATCGGGACGCCTCGAGTCCGAGCTCGCGAACGCCAGCTTCTACGAGCAGATACAAGCGTGCCTGGTCGGCACGATCGACATTGAACTGATGAGCGGCATCAAGCCGGCATCGGGCGAGGTGAAATGAAGCATTTCCTGACAGGCGGCACCACGGGTGCATCAAAGATCGTTTCGCATTCGTATTCCGAATGGCGCGAAATGATTGATGATACCGCGCTCGTCTTTCGGGAGCTGGGTGTCTCAGAAACCTCGCGCGTACTCGTCGGGCAACCGAGTTTCCCGTGGGGGATCGGTCAGGTGTTTGCCGACGCATGCGACGAACTCGGAGCGTCAACTTATTGCTTCGGTCTTCATGTGAAGCACGAATCAATCGCTTTGCAGGTTCCGGATTTCGAGCTTACACACATCACGCTTCCACCAGGACTTTTGCTCAACTGGATTAAGCGCGGGTGGCCGGCACCGAAGAACGTAAACATCTGGATCGTCGGGGAAGCACTCTCGATGGAAAACCAGCGAAGGATCGAAGACCACTGGCTGCCACGATCCATTCGGCGAATCTATGGCTGTTCGGAATTCGGAACCCTGGCGTTTCAAGCTTCCGACGACCAGCTTTGGATGCGGACACACCCAAAGTTCAATTTTCGTATTGACGAGACCGATGCATCGGTCGGGATCGGAAGGCTGTCAGTCTCTCGGGACGCTGCCGAAGACACTTTGGATACGGGAGACTGCGTCTCCATACGACCGGGAGCGGGTGCGCGAGGGCTTTGGTCCGAAGCTCCGGAGGTCCTGTTCTGTGGGCGTGTCTCTCCATCCATGATTCTTTCGGACGGCTCGGCGATCTCGGTCGACGTGGTTGAGGCACTGAAGAAGGATTTTGGTATTTCTGAGATCCAGATCATTCGGACCGTCACACCGGCAGGAGACGAACTCGTTATCAATTGTAACGCCGAGCACCGCGACATAGACCTCGGAAGGCTAAAGAAGGAACTCTTTCGACGTGTCCCGGCCCTGGACAAAGAAACCGCGGATTTGGGTTCCTGGAATCTTCGTCGAGTCGATGTGCGGGACGTGGCGATACATCTCTTTTCGAGAACAGAGCGGGGCAAGATCCCGGTATTCGTGAACTAAACCGGACGTCACGCTCTACTAAGAAAATGAACAGTCAAACTTTACGCGATCAAATCATCTCGCACGATTGGTTCCCAAGGCGCGCGGCCGAATACTATCGTTGGTACCCAAAGACGCTTTGTCAGGTCGACCTTTTGGTGAGCCTAGAGTTGCGGGCGTCGGAGATCGAGGGCATCTACCTACACATACCGTTCTGTGACGAGATATGCCGGTTCTGCCCATTCAACAAGCAGACGACTTCGGAGGAACTGCTCGACCGGTATGTGGCGACACTCGTTCGGCAGATCGAGCAACTCAAGGGGGCTGCAACGGCGGACGGTCT
>JBDTMQ010000392.1:0-2324 GCA_039934155.1 Acidobacteriota bacterium
GTTCAGAAGCCTGAGACTGTATCGTCGAAAATATTTGATCATTACCGCTGCAATGATCTTGATCCCGATCGCCGTCCATGCGATCCCTATGGCCTTTTCGAGCGACCTGCCGATCGTAGATCGGGTTCGCGACCCTAAAACGTCGGAGAGTACGGGTCTTCGATTGGCATTTGGGTTCGTTGCATTTGAGATGTTCAAAGCCCGTCCGCTGCTTGGCGTCGGTGCCGACAATTACGGCCAGAGGTTCGACCGTTATCTGCAGATCTATGCGGCCGAACATTCCACCGACACGAACCTGACCGGGACTGAACTGGGAATGGCTGAGCGCGCTCACAATGAATATCTACAGATCCTTTCTGAATTGGGCATAATCGGCTTCGTTCTGTTTGTTGCGTTTTTGGGGGGTATCACAAAGCTTATCTATGATGCGCTCCGGTCCGGCCGGCGGCTCCGGATCCAGACGATCGGAGCGATACTGGGACTGGTATGTTTTCTTTTTAGCTCGCTTATCAGCTCTTACTCTTTTCGCGTGACACAGAACGGGCTAATGTTCTTTCTTGTATTAGCGATCGTCATTTCGCGTATCTCGCCGAAGAAAAAGGTTACGAATATCGTAGAAGTAAGACCACATTTGCGCTCATTTCGACTGAGTTTCGCTGTTTCCTCAGCATTATGCCTCTTCTTTCTGCTTTTCGGTTCTGTTCGGGTCTTAAGCGTTCACTTTGTAAATATGGCATCGGCGGCACAAACCATCGACGATGCTCTGCCGCTTTATAAGACCGCCATGAAACTCGATCCGGAAAACGCGAATGCATACACTGCGGCCGGGTCGTATCTGATCTCGGCGGGACGGAGTGACGAAGCATCGATCAACTTTCAAAAAGCAATTGCGCTGGGACGGTGCTTGCCGGCCGATTACTCATTCCTTGCGACGTCTCAGATCGTTTCAGGTCAGCTCGAAATGGCCGAAGAGACACTTACACGAGGTGCGACCGCCTATCCCTTTTCTATATTTCTATCAACTCGCCGCGCAGTTGTACTAAAGGACCTGGGACGCCTCGGCGAATCCGATGCGGCATTCGCAAACGCACTCCGCGTCGATCGCGGTGAAGCAAAAACGTGGTGGAATCTCGTCGATTCAGGCGGCAGGGTTGCATCACAAATAGCGTTTGATGATAAACTGCCAACGGTAATGGAGCTGCGGCCCGAGTCGGCCGTTTTCGCTGCTATTGCCGATCGTGAAATACGGTTTCCGGAAGAACGGCCTAAGTTCGGATTTTAAGATCGGGTCATCGCGATCCAGAACAACTCGAATCCTCCGATTCAAACTAATTCGAGATGATTCAGTGACGCCGATTCTTTCATCGGCACCCGGCTGTTTCTCCTACGGACAGGGTAAGGGTATCCGAACGAAGGATCTGCAAGCACGACTGTCACGTATAGACCTGCGACACAATGCCTAATTCCCTGCACCAGATCGGTGCCATTGCAAAAAACACATTTCGAGAAGCCATTCGCGACCGCATTCTTTACAACTTGGTCGTTTTTGTCCTTTTGATCACGGCTTGCGCGATCCTTCTGGGTGATCTGACCGGCGGTCAAGAGGCCCGAACCATTGTCAATATCGGGCTTAATGCATTGCTTTTCTTTGGCGTTTTTATTGCGATATTTGTCGGCGTCGGGCTGGTCTCAAAAGAGTTGGAAAAGCGGACCGTCTATGCGATGTTTGCAAAACCCGTCCGCCGAGGTGATTTCATTATAGGAAAATATCTTGGTCTTTGCTTGACCCTGTCGGTTAACGTACTGGTCATGGGCGCGGGCGTTTCCCTGGCACTCCTGTGGGTAAAGGCCTTTGGGTTGGCCGCGTCGATCTGGCCGGCAGTATTCTTGATATTTCTCGAGCTCTGCATCATTACGTCGGTGTCTATTTTATTCTCGTCTTTTTCATCACCTGCCCTTTCTGCTCTGTTAACTTTTTTAGTTTTTGTGATCGGCCATCTCAGCTCGTCGCTTCGCGAGTTGGCGGCCGGCCTGGGATCGCCGGCAGCAGCTTACTTTTTCGATCTTATTTACTATTTGCTTCCCAACCTCGCGCATTTCAGCTTTCGAAGCGAGGCCGCTGTTGGACTAGAGCCGTCGATGGCCATGATCGCAAGCGCGGTCGTTTACGGCTTGATCTATGTTGTGATCATGCTTGTCCTTACGATCACCGTCTTTAACCGCCGCAATTTTAAGTAACCGAATGAGGTCGGGAAACTCTCAATTTCTATTGCTCGCGATAATGCTGGTGGCAGGATTCACCGGCCTTTATTTCACGAGCAATT
>JBDTMQ010000393.1:0-3172 GCA_039934155.1 Acidobacteriota bacterium
AGGCGTCGCCCGCAGCCGTCGAATCAAACGGGGCCTCGTCCAGCGCCCGGTCCGGGCTGTTATCTAGTCCCTCATCATGCCCGTCGGCATTTTGGTCGAGAATATTGTCCGAGATCTCCTGAACCTCTTCGCCAGGCATAACTTCTTCCAGGATCGGGTTTGCCACCAATTCCTGCTCGACCAGCTCGCTCAATTCGAGGGTCGTCATTTGCAGCATTTCGATCCGCTGCCGAAGCTGCGGAGTGAGCACCATTCTCTGCTGCAGTGAAGTTGTAAGTCTTAATGAGGACATAAGCAGCAACCAAAACCGAAATCGCCAAAAAGTTTTGGAACTATAATTGCTATGCTAACAAAATTATACGGTTTTTGGCGGGAAAATGGAAAAGGGTTTTATTTAGAGCGAGAATCTCTCGCCTAAATAAAGTCGGCGGACCTCGGCATCGGCAACAAGTTCGTCCGGGCTTCCCGAACGCAGAATGCGACCCGCCGACATAATGTATGCGCGATCTGTAATTCCGAGAGTTTCACGCACGTTGTGATCGGTTATGAGAATACCGATCCCCTGTTGTTTTAAGTAGAGAATAATTTCGCGAATATCATCGATCGCGAGCGGATCGATCCCGGCAAACGGCTCATCGAGGAGTATGTATTGTGGTTCGGTCGCGAGACAGCGGGCGATCTCGACACGTCGCCGTTCGCCTCCTGATAACGCATCGCCGCGAACGCGCCGCACGTGGCCGACACCGAATTCCTCGAGCAGTTCTTCGAGCCGCATGAAACGGTCGCCCCGTTTCATTTTCATCGTTTCAAGCACCGCCAGGATATTCTGTTCGGCGGTCAGTTTTCGAAAAATGGAAGGTTCCTGAGGAAGATAGCCCATGCCGAGCCTGGCCCTAAGATACATCGGCAGGTTTGTCACGTCCTGGCCGTTGAGAATGATCGAGCCGGTCTCGGTCTTCTCAAGCCCCACCATCATGTAAAATGTAGTAGTTTTGCCCGCACCATTCGCGCCCAAAAGGCCTACGACCTCGCCCTGGCACACCTCGATGCTGACTCCCTCGACGACCGCCCGGTTACCGTAGGTCTTACGAACGTCATGAGCGGCAAGAGAACCCGCGGATCGAGGTGCGGTACTGCCGTTTGTCGCTTCGGTTGGCAAAAGTTCTAAAGGCTGCATCTCGCCGGTCAATTAATTATTATTTACTTTATAAACCGATCTCGTTCGGCCCGAAGAATTTTGATTTGTACGTCCCTCGCTTTCGATCTTGTTGTCGCGAAGATTCATTGTCAACTGAGCGCCTTGCGACGACCCGTTTTGGGCATCCTCGACCCGGGCCGGCGAACCGCGCAATGTGACGCTTTCGTCCGATGCGAGAAACTGCGCGAAATCGCCCTGGGCTTTTCGGCCAGGTTGAGTGATCACGACATTGTTCTCGACAAGGGTCTTTTCAACATCGCCGCCTGAACTTAACGAGATCGTTGCTGACCCGGCCGATATCCTGTCCGTTCCCTGACGAAGGTCGACCGATGTGTCATATTTCAACACACGGCCGTCGCGGTCGTACTGCATCTTTTGCGAAGCAGCATAAACGGGCACGGTCGTTTCCTTACCATTTTCTTTTCGTTTTGCGTTGTAGAGCAGGCTCTGCACATTTCCCTCAGCAAAAAATCGGCCCTCACGCTGTTGGATCAAGAACTTGTCGGCCCGCACATAGTTATTTTCCTGCCATCCGCGGGCGTTGCCTTCAAAGACAGCGGATTCTGCGCGGTGATCGAATTCGGCCTGGGACGCCGTTACGAATACAGGTTTTTCCGACTGGCCAAAGGGCGTTGCTCCGCCGCTCTGTCGCTGACTGTAATAGGTCGTACTCACGCCGCCGGACATGCTGCTTTTTTCGGCCCGCGTATCCCAATTTATCTCGGCCGCTTTCGCCCTTGCGGACGAGTCCCAAACTGTCGGCTCGCCGCCGCGAAGTTTGACGATGGAATCGAGGGGCCGGAAACTGATGTCACTCGCGATCGCGTTCCTGTCCTTCTCGGTGAATTTAGCACTGCCCGAGGCATCGAATCGTTCGACGTCTTTGGTTTGCTGGCTGAATGACGCCTGCAGAGTGTCGGCCGAGAGTGTCTGTTTGCCGCGCGGCGAACCTGCGACAGACGGCGTCCTAACCGCTTTAGCTTTGTTGCTCGCGACACATAACTTAGCGTTATTTCCGGTAGGAAAAAAAGTGCAGTCGAATTTTGGCGCCGTTACGAGCGTACTATAAGTCGAATCAGCCGGATGACGTGGCTCAACGGCGAGCTCGGCGCTGCCGATCGCCTCAGCACGTGAAATATTTTTACCGGCCTGATCGAAAGATGTTCGGACCGTGTCGGCCGTCACCCGTTTATTCGCAGCGTCGGCACTGCCGTCGGGTGCGTCAAGTGCGATCGTCGTTCGGCCGTCAGTCTCGATCTTGTCAATGGCCCCGCGGCCCTTGAACCGAGCCGCTATCCTATTCGGCGCAGTCATCGTGACCTTTGTATACTCATTGGGCTGGGTGGGAATGAGAGTGATGCTCGAGCTGCCGACAGCACTGGCGTCAGTAAGCGTTTGTTGACCGTCGAATACCGCATTCAACTCGTTCGCCTGGACCTCGGTGATTCGGTCGTCTGCGGTCTGTTTTAACCTGGCGCCGCCAGTTACCTTTGCGTACTTGATGCTACGCGACGGAAAAAGTTCGGTGTAGATATGCTCGCCCGAGATCGATTCGGGTCCCTGTGTGACCTGTGCGCTGCCATCGAGAAATACCTTGCCTAGCTTTTGCTCATAAACAGCTGAACCTGCCCGAATATCGACGGGTTTGCTGCGGTCGGCGACAATGATATGAACATCATGTTTCAAGTCGAAACGGTCGGCCGTCTTTTCATATTGCGCATAGCCGGCATTGATCTGTGTAGGCGCCTGTCCTTCCTGCTCGGAATTGATCTCGACATTATCGAAAAGCTCGAATCTGTTGAGATCGCGCCCATCAGGAATTTTTTCGACGAGATAGACAGTACCTCGTGCGGCTTTGGCATTTGCCCGGCCATTGGCAAGGTCGGCAGTAATATGTACGTCGTTTTTTAGGTCGGCCTTTTCGTTAAGCTGGTCGTAAGAGGCGTACTCGGCCTTCAAGGTACCGTTCTTCAA
>JBDTMQ010000394.1:0-9368 GCA_039934155.1 Acidobacteriota bacterium
GCCTGAGGGCTACAGCTTGAGCGCGACTTCACAGCTTCTAGAACGGATCGCGACCGAGATACGTCAGACGCAGGGCGTCACTGACACGCTGGTAACGGTAGGCGGCGGGCAGCAGCAGGTCGTCAATGCCGGCTCGATCTACGTCAAGCTAACCGATATTGGCGACCGGCCGAAATCGCAGGAAACTATGATGGCGGACGCCCGTGAGCTGGTAAAAAAATATCCGCCGGAACTGCGTACCGCTGTCCAACAGGTGGCGGCATTCTCGGGCGGCGGATTTAGAAATGCCAACGTACAGTTTTTGATCGCGGGCCCGGACCTGAAGAAACTCGAGGAATATTCGGCAAAGGTCCTCGAGCACATGAAAACGATCCCTGACGCGGTCGATATAGACTCGACGCTTATCAGCGGCAAGCCCGAGGTACAGCTTTCTGTCAACCGTGCAACGGCGGCCGATCTCGGCGTTCGCGTCGGCGATGTATCACAGGCACTGAACACTCTGGTCGCCGGGCAGGAAGTAACAAGCTTTAGCGAGGGCACGGATCAGTATGAGGTCCGCGTGCGGGCCATAAATCCGTATCGTACGGACGTCGAGGGTCTCACTAGGCTGATCGTTCCTTCAGCAAAAGTCGGCTGGGTTTCACTTGACCGTTTGGTAAAAGTATCGGAAGGCACAGGCCCGAGCTCGGTCGAGCGAACCAACCGCCAGCGACAGGTGACATTGCTCGCAAACACGAAGCCTGGTGGTTCGGCGACCAATATTACGTCGTCGATCGATGCATTCGTTAAGCAGCTCAATCTGCCGTCTGAATATAAGACCGGTTACGTGGGGCAATCAAAAGAAATGGGGAAGGCCGGCTTTTATTTCTTGCTCGCGTTCGCCCTCTCGTTCATTTTTATGTACATCGTGCTGGCGGCGCAGTTCGAATCCTTTATTCATCCGGTGACGATCCTTTTGACGCTGCCGCTTTCGATCCCGTTCGGCATTCTCAGTCTTTTGGTCACTGGACAAACGGTCAACATCTTTTCCGGGCTTGGCTTGCTGCTTCTATTTGGTGTGGTCAAAAAGAATGCGATCCTTCAGATCGATCACACTAACAATCTTCGGTCTCAGGGTATGAACCGATACGAAGCGATCATTCAGGCCAATCGCGACCGATTGAGGCCGATCCTGATGACGACGATCGCGCTTGTGGCCGGTATGCTTCCGCTGGTCGTCTCAAGCGGCGCCGGATCAGGCACCAATCGCTCAATTGGCGTGCTGGTGGTAGGCGGACAAAGCTTGTGTCTGCTGCTGACGCTGTTGGCCGTACCAGTCTTTTATTCGATATTCGATGACCTGAGCGAAATGCGTCTCTTTCAGTATGTGTCTCGATTTTCGAATTGGCTTTTCGGCGGTCTCCGGCGGCGGTTTGCCGCTGCGACAAGCTCACTATTTGGCAAGGGTTGATTGAACGAGATCGTTAGTTAGATAAGGGAAATCATATGTTTTCGCGATCAATATTGATTAGTTTTGGAATGCTCACACTTTGTGCGGCCGCCGCCGTTGCTCAGGACCCAAGTCCGTCGCCAACGCCGGCATCGTCGCCGGTTCCAGCTGTCAAGACCCAAGTAGATGATAAACAGCCGGTGCGGCCTGAGGATCTCAAAGGCGTCCCGGCGATTGCGCCGAATTTCAGTTCAGAGGACCGCTCTCTGCCTGACCTCGGCCGTGTCGGCGTCGATATGACCGACCAGCGGCCGCTGACGCTTCGCGAAGCGATCGCAATGGCACTCGATAACAATAAAGATATTGAGGTAACGAGAAAGAACGTCAAGATCGCGGAATTCGACCTCGAGGCGGCCCGCGGCGCGTACGAACCGCGATTTACCGGACAGACCTATTTCGAGCGGGCGACCCTGCCGAATATCAGCTTTTTCACGCCACAGATCTCAACCGTGACAAATAATTCGTTTGTGGGCAATGCAGGATTCCAGGGATATGTTCCCAGATTTGGAACCATAGTGAATGTTACTGCCAACAGCCAGCGGGTTGGCTCGGATAACCCGGTTTCGATATTCAGTCCGCAATTTAACTCGGGCGTCACGGCCAGCATTACGCAGCCGCTTTCCAGGGGCCGGTCTTTCGATCAAAATCGCCGCGTGATCGAGATCGCAAAACGCAACCTGTCGCTTACCGACACGCAATTTCGCCAGCGATCGATCGAGATCATTGCGGGCGTCCAGCGTGCGTACTGGGACCTGGCGTATGCTTTAAGAAATCTGCAGGTGCAGCGTGACGCGGTAAGGGATGCAAAAGACCAGTATGAGCATAATAAGAGACTCGTCGAAGAAGGTCAGCTTGCACCGATCGATATCGTCGCGGCTGAGACACAGGTCGCAAACTTTGAGCAGGCTGTGTACGAAGCGCTTAACACGGTGACCCAGGCCGAGAACAACCTGAAAAATCTGATCGCGCCGAATCGGACCGTCGAGCTTTGGAGTGAATCGATGACGCCGGTCGACCCCGTCGATCTGAGCGCGCCCTCTACAACGTTGACCGAGGCTCTTGGTTCGGCGCTTCAAAATCGGCCCGAGCTGGAAATAAACCAGGCTCAAAAGGATATCAACGCGATCGATCAGAGATTCTTTCGCGAACAGAAAAAGCCGCAGATCGATCTGGTCGCAAGTTATACATCATCGGGCGTTGGCGGAACGCTGAATCCGAATTTTTCGAACCCGCTGTTACGTAACTGCGTCGACGATCCGACGCTGCCGGAATGCGTTGCTGCCGCACAGGCACAGCAGACGCTGCTGCAGAACGTCGGCGGCTCGGGTACGGCATTTACCGATATTCTGTCCAACAAGTATCCGACATTTAAGGTTGGCGTTCAGTTCAACCTGCCGCTGTTTGGCGACAAGACCGCTCGGGCGCAGTTCGGACGGTCACAGGTCGAGGGCGAACGCCTTGAGACACAGCGTGAACAGATCGAACAGAATATTCAGGTCGACGTTAGGAATGCGCTGCAAACGCTTCGGACGGCCGAGGCAAGGCTTCGGGCGGCTGCGATCGCGCGTGAAAACTCGGTCAAGCAGTACGAATCCGAACAGCGAAAGCTGGATAACGGCCAATCGGATATTTATAAAGTTCTCGAACGGCAAACCGCCCTGACGACCGCGCGCAGCAACGAGCTTAGAGCTCAGACAGAGCTGAATAAAGCCATCGCCGACCTACAGCGAGCGACAGGAAATTCACTGAAGGCAAACAACGTCGAAACCCGATTAAGAAAAGATCAGCGATAAATGATGAAAGCCGTTTATATTCAAGAACCTGGCGAAGATGCTGTTGTTGCTTTCAGCGACGTACCCGATCTGCCGAAACCGGTCGGAAGCCTGGTTCTCGTAAGGGTCAAGGCGGCTGGCCTGAACCGTGCGGATCTGATGCAGCGTCGCGGCCTCTATCCGCCGCCGGCCGGATATTCGCTGAGTATTCCGGGACTCGAATTCGCAGGCGAAGCGGTAGAATGCGGGCCCGATGCGCATAACATCAAAACAGGTGACCGCATTTGCGGAATTACCGCTGGCGAAGCTCAGGCCGAGTATGTGCTCGTTGACAGCTCGACGCTGATCCATATTCCGGAGATCCTTACTTATACCGATGCCGCCGCGATCCCCGAGGCTTTTATCACCGCCCACGACGCGATCTGTACATTGGGTGAAATAAAGAGCGACGAAACCCTTTTGGTACACGCCGTGGGATCGGGCGTCGGGCTCGCGGCATTGCAAATGGCGAGGATGGCCGGTGCTCGTGTGATCGGAACGTCCCGAACTAATTCAAAGCTTACCCAAGCCGTTCAGCACGGGTTAAATGACGCCATCCTGGCCGAAAAAGACTCGAATTTTGCAGTCCGCGTTTCCGAACTGACAGACGGCCGAGGAGTTGATGTGGTCCTCGATCTGGTGGGCGGCTCGTATTTTGCTGAAAATCTCGACAGTCTTGCCAATAAAGGTCGATTGATCCTGGTCGGCCTGACAGGCGGAGGAAAAGCGGAGTTTGATCTTCGAAAGGCGTTGTATAAACGATTGAGGATCGTTGGGACGGTTCTCAGGGCGCGGTCGATCGAGGAAAAGGCCGAAGCGACACGACTCTTCGTGGATCACCAGATGAAAAACTTTATTGACGGCTCGATCAAACCGGTCGTGGATCGCGTTTTTCCGGCGGAAGAGGCAAACGCTGCATACGATCATCTCGCGTCAAATGGATCGTTCGGAAAGGTAATTTTGGAATTCTAACTAGACCTAGGTTCACCGCTTCCGGCACGTGCCGCCGCCCGCTCGGTGATGATGCACAAGCCGGGCACTTTTTTTCGCACAAGTTCTGACATCACTTCAGCCGCCGCGTCGTAGGTAAGGCCGGTCGCTTCTACATGAAGGAAAGAGATCACGGCCCACTGTTTCCCTTCTAGGTCTGCTTTTTCATCACCGGTTCCCTGCAATGTCTGACCAGCTTTCATAACTGTCCTTTTTATGCGAATTTAACATAAGTTTTCCACATGTGTAAAAGTTTATGACCTGCCGACGGCAACCTGTTAAAATGTAAGCGCGATCTGAACTTAATGGCTTTTTCAAGAAGCATTTTCCTGACGGGATTTCCCGGCTTCATTGCCGAGAGGCTCGTCGCGCGTCTTATCGATCCCGGCACCCAATTTTTCCTGCTCGTTCAGCCGCAATTTGTAGGGTCGGCCGCTGCCTCAGTGGAACGCCTCGCCGATGCCGCAGGCGTCCCGCTCGAGAATTTTGCTTTGATCGAGGGCGATGTAACGCTCCCCGGTCTGGGCATCCCGGCTGACGATCTTAAAACCATTCGCGAAGAAACGACCGAAGTTTTTCACCTTGCCGCTGTTTACGACCTGGCTGTCGACCGCGAGACCGCGATGGCCGTAAATTTAGAAGGCACGCGGAATGTCAACGACCTTTGCCGTTCGATCGGCGATCTGACTCGATACAACTATGTTTCGACATGTTATGTTGCCGGGAAACGCACCGGCCGCATCCTCGAGACCGAGCTGACGCATTCGGCAGGTTTTCGTAATTTTTACGAGGAATCAAAATATCTCGCCGAGATCGAGGTCGAAGAACTAAAAGAAATTCTACCGGCAACGATCTATCGGCCTTCGGTGGTCGTCGGCGATTCAACTACCGGCGAGACCGCTAAATACGACGGGATTTATTATTTGATCGGCTACCTGTTGAGGTCGCCAAGTCTGCTTCGGCTGGTGAACGTGGGCAGTAAAGATGTTCGCTTGAATCTCGTCCCGGTCGATTTTGTCGCCGATTCGATCGCTGAATTGTCGGCCGATCCGCTGGCAGTCGGCGAAACGGTTGCTATTGCCGATTCGTCGCCGCTTACGACGGCTACACTTTTCGACGTTATAGCTGAAAGTCTTACCGGAAAGAGGTCCGTTTTGACCCCGCCGGCATCGCTGGTGCAAAGTTCGCTTATGCTTTCGGTTTCGCCCGGGCTGACCGGATTGCCGCACGCTGGTGTTCCATATTTCTTTTTGAGCCAGGAATACGATACCGCGGTTGCTGAGCGCCTTTTGGCGCCGCACGGCATTGCCGCGCCGCGATTTGACGAATACGCTCCTAAGGTTGTCGAACATATGCGTTCACATCAGGCTGCGTAAATCATTTTTGAAAAGCATATTTCGGCGGATTTACGGCATCATAGCCAAAAGCAGGCAAGAATATGCGTGGACTGTTTTTATCGATCCTGGCGGTAATGCTAGCGGCTGGAATGTCATTGACAACTTCCGCCCAGAGCCGCCGTGTCCCTCAGCCGACGCCGACACCTGCCGATGAAAGCGTTCATATCGTTACCGAAGAGATCAAACTGAACGTCCTCGCTTATGCCGATGACGGCAAATTCGTCAGCGATCTAAAGCCTGCCGACCTGGTCATAACCGACAATAATATTCTTAATCAGGCGATCAGCGTCAGACGCATTCCGGCAAATGTGCTGATAATAATGGACACCGGAGGCGAAATGCGGCAGGTGAAAAACGTCGATCAAACGCGCCGAACGGCAAAGGCCGTGATCGATGCACTGAATCCAGAGGACTCGATCGCCCTGATGCAGTACAGTGACCGGGCCGATATCTTGACCGAATGGACGACCGACCGCCAACAGCTTGCCAACTCGGTCGGACGGCTGAAGTTCGGGCGAAAGTCGGCTTTTACCGAAGCCCTCCGGCTCGCACGCAGCTTTTTGACAAAACTGCCGCTTGAGAATAAACATCTTGTTTTGATCACCGACGGCACCGACAGCGGCGATCAATCGCTGAAACGTGACGCGATCAGACAGATCCTTTCAACGGACATCAGCGTTCACATTATCAGTTACGCGCGAATGGAAGCGACGGACATAACGCCTCGAACAAAAATGATCTCTAAGTCGCCGCCGCCGAAAGCAATGCCTGACGAAGTGGCCGCACAACTTCCGAACGGCGTTCGCGATGTTGCCAGGGCGCCAAAGATCGGTCCCACGATCAACCTTGACCGCACTCTGATCAAAAAGATGAAGGCCCGAAAGGCCGATCTCGAAAACAGCGAAATTCAAATGGAAACGCTGGCGGCCAACACGAACGGCGAGATCATCATTCCTGACTCAGTCGACGAGATGATCGAGAAAGCCGGTCTGGTTTCAAAGATGATCGATGCCGGCTATGTCGTTACCTACATCCCCAAAGAACCCGTCACGGACACCACAGGCGAGCGGAATATCGAGGTCACATCAAAACGCGTCGGTCTTATCGTTCAATCTAAACGCAAACTAGTGATCGAGCGGACCAACTGAACTCCGATCGCTCACCGATTCGGAAAAGCCTTTTCTTCAATTTTACCGAGGCCAAATTCTGTTATAAAACCTGTATCAGCGGTGTATCTGGTTCAAGGTGATATGCGCTCGATCTTCCGCAGCCCGCGGTTAATGAGAGTAAGCTGTAACTTATTTGCCGGACCGCGCGTCTTGACAGTCGATGGCCGACAATTCTCTCACTGCAGCGGGCCGTCAAACGATCGACGATAACCTGGCTGCCGATATGGGTTACCGAACAACCTGGCAAAATGAATTAATAGTGCCCGTTGGCAAAGCGCTGAGCCAAAGTGCGCCGGGCCGCGTTGATCATCCGCGCCCGGAATCTGTGCGGTCAGATGCGACCTTGGTCAGTATGGTTCTCGCCGGCGACCAAAACGCATTCGAGGAGATATTCGATCGATACAAGCGAATGAGCGCGGCCGTCGCGTCACGCTATTTTCGCCAGCCGGAACAGATCGAAGAGGTGATCCAGATCGCTTTTGCAAAAGTTTATTTCGAACTAAAGAATTTTCGCGGCACCCGCGAGATGTCTATGGGCAGTTGGATAGCAAGGATTACGGCCAACGCATCGCTCGATATTCTGCGCAGTATGCGGCGGCGGCCCGAAGGGCTTTTAACCGAATTGACGCCCGAGCTTATTGAACGGGCAAAATGCACTGAGAATAGCGAGCAGCTGCATATCGACCGTGATCTGGCGGATAAACTTCTTTCGTACTTGGCGACGGAGGACCGCGCGCTGCTCAACATGCTTTACGCCGAGGAAATGAGTGTTGCCGAAGCTGCGGAAGCCTTTGGATGGTCTATATCCAAGACCAAGGTCCGCGCCTGGCGGGCCCGTTGCGCGCTTCGCAAGATCGTCGGGAAATTATTGTGACCTCCGGCGGCCGCGATACGTCTTTTACTAGTGGGAATGAGATATCGAGCAAACAACAAAACCGAAGCCGATGAGAGAGGCAGACGCCTGTTGAGGTCGGCAAGTATCAGCGATGCCGAGCTTGATCAGATCTCGTCAGGCGACCATTTATTCGCGTCGGTCCTCGAACGCATTCAGATCGCTTCCGCCGCCGATGCGGCCAGAATAGATCCTCGTCAGCGTTTCGCTTATCTTTTACCTGTCACTGCGGCCGCCGCTTTGATCGCGATCGCGGCGATCGCGTCGTCGCTTTTGTATACTTCGCGGTCGGCTACAACTGTGTCGCGGCAAGAAGCCGTCTTTTCCGGCGAAACAACCGAATTGTCGGGCGCCGCTTTTGTCTCGATCAGTCTCTCGTCACCCGAAGCCGGTCATACCCGACGGGCTGTCAGCTCAAAGTCCCGTATGTATGAGCAGCGAGCGGACCAACGCGTCGTGAAAGCTCCTGCATTGCCGCCCGAAGTGATACCACAGTTTTATGCTATAGGCGAAATATCAGATCCGGCCGAGGTCGCCCGGGGCGGACGCATTGTTCGCGTTGGAATTCCGCGAGCGTCGCTGTTCGCGATGGGCGTGGCGCTTCCGCTTGAAAATGAAAATGCTCTCGTCACCGCCGAATTGCTCGTCGGACAAGACGGCGTTACGCGGGCGATCAGATTAGTTGAATGAAAATTAGAATCGGAGAAATTTATGAAGACCCTGTTAACTTTCCTTTTATTTATCACCGTTGGTATTTTGGCGGTCGACGCGCAGACAAATGCCCGCGTCGTGACCGAGATCGCCGCAAGCAGCGAAAAAATTGTCAAGAATTCGCCGTTTTCAGCCGAGGCCGTCAGCGAGAGCGTTCAGACCCTCGGCGATGGGAACCGTATCGTTCGCAGCTCGACATCGCGTCTCTATCGTTCGGCCGACGGGCGCTTTCGCCGCGAGGGGTCGTCAATGAGTGGCGGATCGCTGGGCACTTATTTTGAAATGCAGCCCTCGATCATGATCCTCGATCCGGTAAACGGTTTTCGCTATAGCTTGAATTCGACCGCGAGAACGGCGCGTTCGACCACGCTTCGGCCGTCGGGAGCGTGGATCACTATAGCCGGCAGTCTCGCCGGAGCGGCGTCGCCTATGGCGTTGGCTAATACTGACAAAGCTCGGGCTGAGCTCGAAGCATTAAAAGGCAAACTTGCTGACAGGGCCGTAGTACTTCACGAGATCGAAACGACAGTAGCCGCCCAAGGCGTCACCATCGGCTCAGGAGCATTTACGATCGCTGCACCGGCTGTTTCACCGGCTGTTGTCGCTCAGATCGATGCCGAGCGTGCCACCGCGGCACTTGCTCCCAGTGTGGTCTTAGCCACCACCGAGGGCTTCGGCGTCAAAGGCGATTTCATCAAGCCTGAGATACAGCAGCTCGGAACTCAGAATATTGAGGGTGTCGAGGCCGAAGGTAAGCGTGTTATTACGACGATCCCGGCCGGCAAGATCGGCAATGAGCGACCCATCGAGATCGTTTATGAGACCTGGTACTCAAACGAGCTTCAACTGATGGTTTACTCGAAGAACAGCGATCCGCGATTTGGTGAGCAGACGTACCGGCTGACCAAT
>JBDTMQ010000395.1:0-2957 GCA_039934155.1 Acidobacteriota bacterium
GCCCGGCCCGCCATTGGCAGTTAAAGAGACCTATTTTTGTGAAAGAAACTCCGCGCGTCGCCTTTTTTCCTGATTCATTTACGGAAGTGAATGGCGTCGCGATGACAAGCAAACGACTGATCGGTTACGCAAAGCGAAACGGATATCCGTTCCTCTGCATCCATGCCGGAAAAAAGACCGAAGAATATGAAGACGGATGTGTCGAATATCTTTCTTTAAAACGCTCGCCCGTGGCTTTTGCAATGGACGAAGACCTGGCGTATGACCCGTTGTTTCAGCGACACACCAAGGGTGTATTGCGAAAGTTACATGAATTTCGACCCGATGTTATCCACATAACCGGTCTCAATGACGTCAGCATCATTGGGGCGTACCTTGCCTGGAAGCTCCAACTTCCGTTGGTAGGGTCATGGCATACAAACATCCATGAATTTGCGGCCAGCCGTCTGGCACGCATTTTCCGGTTTCTGCCGCAGAAAGCATTGTCGGCAATGACCGGCTTCGCCGAGCGAAAGATCCGTGACGGTGCCGTGCTTTATTACAAAATGCCGAAGGTCGTCCTCTCGCCGAACCAGGAACTCGTAGAACTTTTGGGCAAAGGTACCGGACGCGTTTCCCGTTTGATGTCACGCGGCGTCGATACCGAAAAATTCTCACCTGTTAAACGCACCGCAAACGACGGTGTTTTTCGCCTGGGTTTTGTCGGTCGATTGAGAGCGGAAAAGAACGTGAGACTTTTGGTCGACATCGAAAAACGGCTTATCGAAAAAGGCCGGACCAACTTTAGGTTTTTGGTCGTCGGCGAGGGAAACGAACGAGAATTTCTTGAAAGATCTTTAAAGAATGCGGATTTTACCGGTTTCCTTGACGGTGAGAAACTATCTGAAGCGTATGCTAATATGGACGTCTTCATTTTCCCGTCAGAGACGGATGCATTCGGCAACGTCGCACAGGAGGCTAATGCGTCGGGCGTTCCGGCGATCGTTACAAATCTGGGCGGACCTAAATTTATCGTCAGCCATAACAAATCCGGATTCATCGCCGAAAACCAGGACGACTTTGTAAAATTCACAGAACTGCTGATGGACGATCGCGAAAAGCTGGCTGAGATGAAGAGTATCGCAAGATCCAATGCAAGCGCACGCTCTTGGGATTCCGTGTTCGATACCGTTTATCAGGCTTATCGCGATTGCATAACCATAGAAGCGCAAAAAAAGGCCGAACGCGAAACGGCGGCGGCAATGTAAATGGAAGAAGAAGTAGAAGTTTCGCCGGCACCACACCGCGTTCTGGATGTTTTCAGATATCTGGTCCGGCATCCTGTTGAGATGCTTGTGTGGCGCTGGAACTGGAAGGCCGCTTTTCTCAGCGGTCTGCTCCGAAGCCCGAATTACTTCTTTACTCACATCAAACTGGGATGGCGGGCGGCCGTCAGCGCCGCACTTCTCGAGTTCGTATTCCGTGTGATCGTTTCCGGCGCGTCAGGCTCACTGGTACAGGCGTTTCATCGTGCGACGCCGATCTGGCTTGCTACCCTTTGCGTAATGATCATGCTGCCGGCTTTCAGCCACACGATCGAATTTACTCTGCATAGCCTGAACGGCGATGCCAATAAAGGCAAGGCGATCATTATTTCGATCTCATTCTCGATCCTTTCGGCCATTTTCAACCTGTTTGCGATGCGGCGGAACGCTCTGCTGGTCAAGGATTCTGATGCCCAGACGTTTTGGCACGACATGAAACGAATGCCCGCGATCGTGGGCGAGTTCATGTTCTTTCCGTTGATCTGGCTTTGGAAAAAGTACAAGAAAAAACCCGAACCCGCGGCGTCCCCGCTGCCGACCGATTCGGACCTCGTCAACCATGAATCATGACGACCGCTGAACCGATCAAATCCGTTCACATTACGAATTACTACCATAAGAACTCAGGTGGAATAAGCACGTCGTACAACAATTTGATGGCTGCCGCGGCCCGTCATCGGCGACAGGTACGATTGATCGTTCCGGGCGAGAATGAGGCGGTCGAGGAAGTCAACGACTTTGCACGTATCTATTACGTTCCGGCCCGTTACTCACCACTGTTCGATAAGCGATACCGCATCATGATGCCATGGCAATACATGATCAAGGATGCGCCGATCCGAAAGATCCTGCTCGCCGAACGCCCCGACATGATCGAGGTGACGGACAAATATACTCTTAGCCTTTTGGGCGTGATGATCCGCCGCAACCAATTCAAAAAATTGGGGCGCCCGATGCTTGTCCATTTTTCATGCGAGCGGATGGACGACAACGTCGGCTCGTTTCTCACCGGCGGAAAAGTGGGAAAGTGGATGGCTCGTCGGGTGATCGGAAATTACATCTTTCCAAGCTTTGATTTTCACATTGCTAACTCTAGCTATACGGCCGAAGAATTCTATCGATCGGTCTTCGATGGCGACGGCCGTTCGAGTCGATTTTTTAATGCATGCTGGAGATTTTTCATCTCACCGCGCGTCGCTATTGAGAGTCGGATCAATGTTTGTCCGCGCGGGGTCGACTCGACCTTTTATACACCCGAACGAAAGTCTGACGCCGTAAGGTCGGAAATGCGAAAGCTGGCCGATGGTTCGGCCGAGACGGCGATCTTGTTATACGCCGGACGCATATCGCCCGAAAAAAATATCGGCTTGCTCGTCGATATGATGCGCGAACTGGCAGCCGACCCGTCTCGCGATCATCGGCTTCTGGTAGCGGGTGCCGGGCCGCTGAGCGATTGGCTTCGACAGAGGTCGTCGGAAGAATTACGGGGAAAGATCGTGCAGCTCGGCCATCTCGATAAAGAAAAGCTTGCCGATTATTATGCAAATGCGGATGTTTTTGTTCATCCAAACCCAAAAGAGCCGTTCGGGATCGCTCCGCTCGAAGCCATGGCATCCGGTGTGCCCACGGTTGCGCCTGCCGCCGGAGGCATTC
>JBDTMQ010000396.1:0-5477 GCA_039934155.1 Acidobacteriota bacterium
CGCCGGCCAAAGCTGCGGCAACTGGACCCCAAACTACGAGCCCGAGACCCGGGATCAAAACATTCGTTCCGATAGCGGCGATGCCGCCGATGATGGCGCCTAGTGTGCCGCCGATCGCTGCACCGGCTCCGGTTCCTTCGAGTGCTTTATTTCCTTCAAGAGCGGAATCACCATCTGAATAGTATTTGTTTCTTGTCGAGTCAGACATCATTACATTGATCTCATCGTCGGAATAGCCCCGATCTCTAAGCGATTGGTAAGCTGATTCCGTGCTC
Source organism: Acidobacteriota bacterium (assembly GCA_039934155.1). Lineage (GTDB taxonomy): Bacteria > Acidobacteriota > Blastocatellia > Pyrinomonadales > Pyrinomonadaceae > OLB17. The sequence continues at coordinate 276 of JBDTMQ010000396.1, forward strand.
TCTCGATCGTTGAACATGCCTGTCAGCATACCTGCCTCTTCGCGGCGACTTGTGCCTTGATTGTTCATATATATTCTCCCCTGGATATTGTTTTTGAAATTTAGCTTGCGCTATACACGGGAGGTTGCAAACCGTATGCCGAAACGCTGAATACGCCGTAACTTGAGGTTTTTCATCAATAAACCAGGAACAGCCGATGACAAAGAATAGAACTTGTCCGAAAATCGGACAAATGTGCGGCGGGGTCAACGATATAGGTCCTGCCGATCGAAACTCGACTTCCGGGCCTTAAATTTGTCTTCGGTCCAAAAGTTTTTGAAAAGCGAGACCTCGGGCTTTTCTGATCTCAGAACGACTCCCACAGCATCGTATCGATAACTCATTTGCCGGACATTAAAGATGCGCCGATACGCACGGGCAGCCCTTATGATCTGCCTTTGTTTGGAGAGATGAATGTTAGAGAGCGGGCTAAACAGATCGTCATTTCGCCTGGTTTTGACCTCAACGAAGCAAAGTGTTTCGCCGTCGATGGCAATTATATCGATCTCGCCCGTAACCTCGGCGCCGTTTCGATTGCGACCGACGGGCACGATAAAGTTTGCAGCCACGATCCGGTAACCGTTGCTTTCGAGATAGATACGAGCTAGTTCCTCGCCCCTTCGGCCGGCGTCAATTGATGTCCCGACTGGCGTCGGGTTATTCTTATTATCAAAAATTGAAAGAAAAGGCATATCAAATGAGAAACGCGCAGCGATATATTAATGGATTTTTGTACGGGTGTCTCGTCACGGTCCTGTTGGCAGACTTTGCGTCAGCTCAAACTAATGCCCCGGCGGTCGCTCCTTACATCAAAGCGTCCGTAAACCGGATCGATCCCGCATCACTTCCGAAACCGTTCGAGACTAAAAGCGCGTTCAGGTCATCGAAGGTCGTCGCGCAGCCTGCCAATGCGACCTTGCGGCTTCCGAAAGGATTCAAGATAAATGTATTCGCCGAAGGTGACTTCCGCGAGCCGCGTTGGATGGCACTCGCACCGAACGGCGACGTGTTCCTAGCGGACTCGCGGGCCAATTCGGTGATCGTTCTGCGTGATGCGGATAAGGACGGAGTCGCCGAAAAGCGTTTCGTTTTCTCGGCCGCGTTGGCCCAACCGTTCGGTATGGCATTTCAAAAGGATTGGTTTTATGTTGCAAATACGGATTCGATAGTTCGGTTCCGTTACTCGCCCGGCCAAACGGCTGCAGTCGGACAACCAGAAAAGTTGGTCGAGCTAACGGCCGGCGGTTATAACCAGCACTGGACGCGTAATATCCTTTTTTCTCCGGACGGCAAGAAGATGTTCGTTTCGATCGGGTCAAAGTCGAACGTAAGCGAAGAGACAGACCCAAAACGCGCGGCGATCTCGGTCTATGATCCCGATGGCAAGAACCATCGTATCTACGCCGCCGGATTGCGGAACCCGATCGGACTCGCCTGGAATCCAAAGACCGGTGAACTGTGGACCGCAGTTAACGAGCGTGACGGGCTGGGAGATGATCTGGTTCCCGATTATGTTACTTCTGTCCGCGATGGCGGATTTTATGGTTGGCCATATTCATTTATCGGCCAGAACGAAGAACCACGGCAGAAGGGCAAGCGGCCCGACCTGGTCAAGGCCGCGATCGTTCCCGACGTTCTTTTGACCTCGCATTCGGCCGCACTCGGCATTCAGTTCTATACCGGCAAAATGTTTCCAAAGGAATATCAGGGCGATGCATTCGTTGCATTGCATGGATCATGGAACCGGCAAAAGCTCACGGGTTATAAGATCATTCGAATACCCTTTAAGGATGGGAAACTCGTTGGGAACAGCTATGAAGACTTCCTTACCGGCTGGCTGCCGGATGAAACGTCGAATGAAGTATGGGGGCGGCCGGTCGGTCTGCTGGTCGCGGCTGACGGCTCGCTTCTGATCACCGACGACGGAGCGAACAAGATATGGCGGGTCAGCTACGGTAAATAAACTGGCTGCACGGTAAGAAAACGGTTGTTCTAGCTGCAACGGAGTCTTTGATCGTACGTTGCGGGGTTACCGGCGCGTAAGTTATTTTCAGCCGGGCGAAAGACTCGCTTTGGAACGTTTTGGTGGTTACCCAGTCGTTGCGCACCTCTGCTGGCCTATGATATTCTTTCTCCTTTGTTAATACAGCAAATTTCTTATCTATTACAGGAGCGTTCTATTAAAAATGGCTACTAATAATGGCAGCGGAGAGCAGGTCGGCGAGGTTGTCCAGATCATCGGGCCGGTCGTTGACGTTGAGTTCAAAGATTATCTGCCGTCGATCTACCAGGCTCTTCGGATCACGTCGGAAGGTTTCGATGTCGAAACGCCGATCGACGTTGTCGCCGAGGTTCAACAGCACTTAGGCGAGGGCCGCGTTCGTGCCATATCGATGCTGCCGACCGACGGCATGGTTCGCGGAATGAAAGTTATCGATCTGGGCGGTCCGATCACCGTGCCTGTCGGCGGAGCCACGCTCGGTCGTGTAATGAATGTGATCGGTGATCCCGTCGACGAGCTCGGTCCAGTCAATTCTGAAACAAGATACCCTATTCATCGCCACGCTCCCGCCTTTGACGAACAGGCGACCGAACTCGAGATGTTCGAAACCGGTATCAAGGTTATCGATCTAGTTCAGCCGTTCCTTCGCGGTGGAAAGATCGGCCTCTTCGGCGGTGCCGGCGTGGGCAAGACGGTCCTCATCATGGAGCTCATCAACAACGTTGCAAAGGGCCGCGAAGGTTTCTCGGTTTTTGCGGGCGTCGGCGAACGCACACGCGAGGGCAACGACCTGCTTCGCGAAATGGTCGAATCCAAAGTTATTACCTATGGCGACGATTTCACACACAATTTTGAAGCGACCGGCGCTTTTGATCTTACCAAAGTAGATATGGAATCGATCAAGAATTCAAAAGTGTCCCTTGTCTACGGCCAGATGACCGAACCGCCGGGAGCCCGACTGCGGGTCGCTCTTTCGGGACTGACGGTTGCCGAATATTTCCGCGATCAGGGCAACGACGTGCTTTTCTTTGTCGACAATATTTTCCGGTTTACCCAGGCAGGATCCGAAGTGTCGGCGCTTCTGGGTCGCATGCCTTCGGCCGTGGGATACCAGCCGAATCTCGCGACGGAAATGGGCGAGATGCAGGAACGCATCACCTCGACCAAAACGGGCGCGATCACGTCGATCCAGGCTGTGTACGTACCGGCCGACGATTACACTGATCCGGCACCGGCAACGACCTTTGCCCATCTCGATGCGGTGACGGCGCTTTCGCGTCAGATCGTGGAACTCGGAATTTATCCGGCCGTTGACCCTCTGGCTTCGAATTCACGTATTCTCGATCCTCAGATCGTTGGCGATCTTCACTACAACACCGCTCAGGATGTCAAACGTATTCTTCAGCGTTACAAGGATCTTCAGGACATCATCGCGATCCTCGGCCTTGATGAGTTGAGCGAAGACGACAGGCTGACGGTTGCCCGGGCCCGCAAGATCCAACGTTTCTTCTCTCAACCGTTCACCGTCGGCGAACAGTTCACCGGATTGAAGGGCGAATACGTAAAGGTCGAAGATACGATCAGCGGATTCCGCGAGATACTCGACGGCAAATGCGACGATATGCCCGAACAGGCTTTCTATATGGTCGGCACGATCGAACAGGCAAAGGAAAAAGCCAAGAAAATGGCCGCTGCCGCCTAGCTGGCAATTCTTAACAGTGAACGGTAAGTGATCATTCCATTTGCCGTTCGCTGTTTGCAGTTTACTAATATGCTAAAACTAGAGATCGTAACGCCTGAAAAGCGCGTGCTTGATATCGAGGTCGATTCGGTTACGGTACCGACGGCATCTGGCGAGGCCGGAATTCTGCCGAATCATGCGCCGCTTATTTCCGCACTGAAACCCGGCATCTTGTCTTATTCAAACAAAGGAGCGGTTGAGAAATTCGCCGTCGCCGGCGGTTTTGTCGAAGTAAGCTCTGATCGGGTCGCCGTTCTTACCGACATTGTCGAATCGTCGGAAGAGATCAGCATTGACGCCGCCCGCCGCGACCGCGAAGCGGCTGAAAAAGAATTGGCTGAAAACCAGGCCGCGGCGTTGGATGAGACCGAGGCCGTTCGCGAGCGGATCGAAACCGCAAATGTCCGTCTGCAGCTCGCCTCGAAATAAGGAACAAACGTATCAACGAGAAAAGGCAGCCCGATGGGCTGTCTTTTCTCGTGTAAAAAAAAGTCGTTGCCAGTTCGCATTAATAAGTTTATACTTCGATTACTCCTACATACTCAAGCTCGACACTTTTTCTCATTAAATCACAATTGACCTTTCTCTGAAGCGGCCCGATTCTCCGGGTTGTTTGTCTCATTTAAGATTATGCAAACCAGGAACAAGACTTACGCGAGATCTCTAATTCCCTTTTCGGCCAAGTGCCTGTCGGCAGCTTTTCTCGTTTTTGTATTGATGGCTATCGACATCTCGGCCCAAACCTTTACCTTCAGCAATTCGACTACGATAACGATCAACTCGTCCGGAGCGGCCTCACCGGCGCCTTCCACAATAGTCGTCGGAATGTCCGGACAAGTCGTTAACGCAACCGTCACGTTGAATGGCATGTCGCACGCGCGACCGGACGACATCGGCATCGTTTTGGTTTCGCCGACGAACAAAAAGATCCGGCTGATGACCGACAACGGTGGGTCGACGCTTGTTACCTTAGCCGATGTTACCTTTGATGATCGTGTATCGGCCAGCTTAAGTGATAACGCCGGTATCTCGAGCGGAACTTACAAGCCCTCTCTCGGAGCAAGCGGAAGCTCGGGCGACGGTAATACACACGGGGCTGATATCGCATCGGCACCGGCGTCACCTTATTCGCTACTGCTTTCGGACCTGGACGGCGACGACGCAATGGGCACGTGGTCATTGTACGTCGATGATGACACATCGCCCACGACCGGTTCCATTTCGGGCGGCTGGACGTTGAATTTAACACTTGGTTACGCTTATACCAATCCGAGCCCGATCACTATTCCTGGGACCGGCACCGGCCCCGCCGCGGCGGCGCCATACGCGTCAAATATCCTTGTTTCCGGCATTTCCGCCGGCGTAACAAATGTGCGGGTCAGACTAAATAACCTGGGGCATACATGGCCGGACGACGTCG
>JBDTMQ010000397.1:0-24231 GCA_039934155.1 Acidobacteriota bacterium
GCTCGTAGCCCGCAGGACGCTTGGCCGTGATCCAGGACAGATCACGCCCCACGAACGCGCACAGCCCCGCGCCGGCGAGCAGCCCCGCGCCGAGCGCTGCGTCCGGGATCGGATCCTCGGGCCCCGCTTCGCTGGCGAGCGAGCGGAAAACACCGCGCCTTATCCACCGCCCGATAAACAACCCGCCGGCTATTAAAGCGACGATCAACGAGACGGCGAAAGTAAACCAATGCCCTCCGAACGGCGCGATCACCGCAAGAATGGCGCAAGCGCAGAAGACAACGCCGAGAAAGCAGTCGATGAGATCCCGCAGCGTCTCGCGGCGTATCCCGGCCCGCTCGTCTCCGCTCATCTCCGAAACGACCGGCCCCCAAAATCCGGGCGGTTTGCATCGCTGATAAAACTCACGAAGCGTTTCGATCTTTTCGGGCGGGGTGAGCAGGCTCACAAGCACGATCACTGCGAATCCGGAACAAAAGAGCAGAAGAAATCCCTGCCAGAACTGATGCAGCGATTCGTTTGAAAATCCTAACGGGAACCATACGATATAACTGAGCGGCAATCCGAAAACGAGTGCCGCTGCCTCGCCGTAAATGTTCAAACGCCACCAGAAAAATCTGAGCCAGGAAAGCGGCAGAATGAAGGCAAACACGACCGAATTGATGAAAAGGAACCACGAACGCAGGCCTTCGACAAAGTAGTAGGCGACCAGGATCGAGAGTGCAAAAATGATCACGGATCCGATCCGGCCGACCATAACGTAATGCTTTTCCGACTGATCTTTCTTAACAAAAGGACGGTAAAAATCGTTAACGATGTATGACGCGCCCCAGTTCATTTGAGTGCTGATGGTGGACATGTACGCTGCAAAAATACCCGCGACCAACAAACCGAGCAGCCCTACCGGAGCATACGTTCGCACTATCAATGCCCAAACTTCGCCGGGTTCCGCGATGGTGTTTCGGGGATAAAGCGCGGCAGCAATAATTCCCAGAAAAATAAAAGGCACAACCCTGACAATAAGGGTCAAAAGCGTATTAAAAAGCTGGCCGACCTGGGCGTGAAACTCATTACGAGCGGCCATGAAGCGTTGCGCTGTAAAGCCCTCTCCGCCGGTGGGCGATGCAGCGAAAAACAGACCCTGGACAACGAACGCCATGATGGTCAAACTGTCAAGGCCCGGCGCCGGCAGTGTCACGCTAAAAAATGATGCTGCGTCTGCCCCGCGAACAGTTTCGATCGTCTGGTAAATATGATCCATCCCGCCAACGCTGTAGATCACGATCGGTACCAGAATAATATTGCCGATAAGAAATATCCCGAACTGATATGCGTCGGTGTACGCGACGCCGCTAAGGCCAGATGTGACGGTGTATACGGCCGTTATGATCGCGGAAAAAAGTATGAGATATATCGGCTCCCAGCCGAGGATCGGTCCAAGAGCCGCGCCGAGCCAGCCGGAAACATATCCCATCAGCACGATTATGAAAACGGACATGAACACCGCGTAGACGCCGCGGTAATAATGCGCGAATCTGCCGCCGTAACGAATTCCGAAAAGCTCTGCCGACGTGATAGTTCCGAGCCGCCGCCAATATTTTGACCATAGAACGGCACCGATCGGCATCCAGACAACATACGGGATCCACCAGACTGCGTTGCCCAGCAGCCCGCCTTGATACGTGAGCATCGTGACCGCCGGTGCGAGACCCGCATCGGTATATGTCGCGACGGCCGAGAGAGCGATGATCCACCACGGCATGTCGCGGCCCGAGACAAAATAGTCTGCAACACTGCGACTCGCCCGCCGCATAAAATACAGCCCGACGACCAACATGAACAGAAAATATCCCGCAACTACGATCCAGTCGAGTTCCCTCAATTCACGTACCTCACAGTATTGATCAATTTACCGATCCGCTCGATCTCAGAAACAAGTTCATCGCCGTCGGCCAGTGTAGTTCGCTTGTCACCGACACCGGCACCTGCCGGCGTACCCGTCGAAATAATGTCACCGGCCTCAAGCGTCATGATCGACGAGATATATTCGATCTGAGATGGAATATCGAAGATCATGTCTAACGTGCTTCCATGCTGTCGTTCCTCGCCGTTCAGAAAAAATCTGATGGTGAGTTCGTGCGGATGTTTGACCTCATCGCTCGTTACGATCCACGGCCCGCACGGTGCAAACCCGTCAAACCACTTTCCGGCCAGCCAGTCACAGAATTCGTCCATTTCCCGGCGGTGGCGGTTGGGTACCTGTGAATTCAATCCGCGCTCAGAAATATCATTCAACACGGTGTAGCCAAAAACGTGTTCGAGCGCACTCGACGCCGGGATGTTTCGCCCGCCTTTCCCGATCACTACAGCAAGCTCGGTTTCCCAGCCAACGCGAACATTTTGAGAACCGAGTTCGATCACCGCGCCACAGCCGATCAGCGAGGTTGAAGGCTTGAGGAATAACTGCTGCGTAAAAACACTGTTGTCCTGTGGTGCCTTATAGCCGCTCTCAGATATATGCTCCGTGTAATTCCCGGCCAGGCATATTATCTTTCCCGGCCGCGCTATCGGCGGCAGCAGCCCGACCGACGCCAGATCGAATATCTCACCTTTAAAATTGTGCTCATTTATCGAACTGACCAAGCTGAATTTTTCCGGGTTTTCGATCACCGGGATAAGATCGGTTTGACCGGCAAGAATATCCGTGAGGTCGGCTATTCGAGTGGCTGGTTGGCCGATCACGAGTCCCGCCGCTCGTTTCTGCCCGATCTTAAAAGAAGCCAATCGCATAATTTCCTAAATAGGATCTACAACTGCATCTGCGTCGACATCGACATTGCGACGCATCTGCTGCATAAATCGCTTATGAAGCCAGTAAAGTAACGAACCCAGTAAAAACAGTGCCGTCGCCGCTCCAAAATTAATGAACTGTCCGACGCCGGTCGGCTGTAAAGCTCCGGCCGCGAGCAGCATCAGACCTGTTCCCGCTGTCACCCAACCGATGATCTTGAACGGAGAAAATACCTCACCCGCGACGCGCGCATGATTTTTGGCCGAATCGACGGGAGTCGAAAGTTTCAAAAAGAATTTGTCGATCCTTTGTTTTTCGTCGACCGTCGGTTTTTCGAAGAACGTGACCACAGCCATCGCACCGATCGTGACTGCGAAATTAGTCAGAATACTCAGGGCCTCGTAATCGTAGCGAAGCCACGATGCGTCGACGTCTGGCCGACCCGCAAGAACGAATGATTTATATAAAAAGAAACTAAGTCCCGACACAAAGCCCGTGACGATGCCGGCTGTTGCTCCGCGCCAGGTAACACGACGGGTCAAAAGACCCGCGAGCATCGGTATCAGCATTGGCCCGACAAAAAGTCCGAAAACGGTCACCATTACTTCGAAAAGCCCTTTTTGAGCTGACGCCACAAGACTGATCCCAATGCCGATCGTCAAGATCCCGACAACGAGCGTCGCGATCCTGCCGACGAAGATCAGCCGCTTCTGTGTCGCCTCACGGTCAAAAAGCCGCCGGTAAATGTCTTCGGTTATGACGCTTGCAATGACATTGTAATCGCCGCTTAAGGTCGACATCGTCGCCGAAAACATGGCCGCGATCATCAAGCCCATTAGTCCCGCTGGAAGGAATTTCAGCGAAAGTGCCGCGTAGGTGTATTGCGGTGAATTCGGCGGCGTCATCAGCTCGGGCATGAGCGATCGCGCGGCCATTGCAGGAATGATAAATAGCGGCGGCCCGATTATCTTTAGGCCGGTTGCGAGCATGCCGGCCTTTCGCGCTTCGCGTTCATCGCTGACGCTGTAAAATTTTTGAGCGAATGCCCAGTTTCCGTTGTAACTAAGCGTTATCAGCAGATAGAACGCAAAAACATAAACAAGCGAAAACGGTGAATTGATTACCGACGTAAATCCGGGGGGCGAGGCCGCCACAAACGCGCCGAATGAATCGAATTGCGAGACCACGAGCGGAAATAGTACGACAACGCCCAGCGTCAGAATAATAAACTGGACAAAATCGGTGACGACAACCGCCCATAAGCCGCCCATGAACGTGTAGAGCAGCATTACGACACCGCTCGCGACGATACTTGTCTTAAGGTCGTAACCCAGCCCGACCGAGACGAAAACGCCGGTTGCATAGATCTTCAATCCGTCGTCGATGATCTTGAGCGGTATCCCGAGCCAGGCAAGTGTCTGCCTGATATGTTTGCTGTAACGCTCTTCCAGAAATTCGACAGGACTTATGAGGCCCGTTCGCCGCCATCGGCCGGCCAGAAAAATAGTGCCGATAGCCATCGCCGCGGCTGAGCTCCAGGCGAGCGTAACGGCGACGAAGCCAAACCTGTACGCCATCTCGGAATATGCGACAAAAGTAAATGCTGAAAACCCGGTGAGATAGAATGAAACGCCGGCGAGCCACCACGGAATGCCGTTCCCGCCCGTGAAAAAATCGCGAACGTGCTTCATTCTTCGCCAAAAGTAAAGCCCGATAAGGGTCAACAACAAAAAATAGCCGGCAATGATGAGATTGTCTGCGGTGTGAAGTCCTTCAGGCATTAGTATTTGATCAGCGTCCGCGGTCCGAGGTCGGTCCGGATGGCGCAGTTACGGTCTTTTGCGAGTGAGGAAAACTGCAACGCCCGACAGACCGGTCAGGGCCGTTGAGCCTTCGGCATTTGACTGACTTTCTCGGTCCCGCCGGTATCGAGCGATCTTGAGATCGCGTCGAGCACTGCCGTTACCTGCCGTCCGTCAAAAGCCGTTACAGCCACGTCCGTATCATTAAGAACACAATCGGCAAAATCCGAGAGACACTCGACAAAAGCACCGCGCAGCTTTCCAAAGATCTCAGCCGTCAAAAATACCTTTGGAAAAGTAAATTGCTTTTCGGTGCTCATCTCTATCGATTCGCGTTTTCGGTCAAAATGTATGTGTCCGGCCGAGCCCACGACCTCGACAAAAGAATCAACGATAGTCGGGAAAACATTCGGATAGATCCACGCCGACTCGATCGTCGCAATTGCGCCGCTTTCAAATTTTATCTGTGCCTGAACGAGGTCATAGGTGTCGATACCGCGTGAAACAAGAACCTTTTTTACCCCGTACGCTCTTGCCTCGACCGGTTCACTGTCAAAGAACCAACGCATTAGATCTATATCGTGTGCGCCGAGAAAATGAATAGGCGTCGTCCGCGCGGCCCAATCGATCATCTCGGTCGAAACCCAGATCGTGTCGTTCTTTCGTGCGTAACCGGCGAGCGGGCTTCCTATATCACCACGTCTGATGGACGAGAATCCGTGATTGTACGAGGCCAGCCATCGGTGATTGAATGCAACCTGCAGTTTTTGCCCCGGTCGGCTTTGGCTTAACCTTAATAATTCGTCGGCCTCATGCAGATCTGTGGTAAAAGGCTTTTCGCACAGAACGTGTTTGCCTGCTTCCAGGGCGGCTTTGACAGGAGCAAAATGAGCAAAGTCAGGCGTCGCAATGCAGACCGCATCGACTGATCTGTCATCCAAAAGGTCTTTATAATCGGTGTATCGCGTTGCTACGCCATATCGGTCGCCGATCTCGTCGAGCCGGGTCTTATTCCGCGTCGAAACCGCGGCGACGTCGGTTCTCGGATTCACGGAATAGATACGGGTGTACTGTTCACCCATGATCCCGAGTCCGATCACACCGATCCTTAGCCTTTCTTTCATACCCAGAACTTTTTCCTCTAAACCGCTACTCGAACAAAACAGTCTCCAGCTCGCGGGCCTTTTCGTACAACAGTGATTCGGATTCAGGCGCGACTTTCGACGAAACGACCTCGTATCCGCCCATGTTGAATGCGGTCTTTGTCGGAAGATAGCCAATATACCCGTTGGCGATGCCAATTATGAACGCTTTATGCGACGCTCTTTCTTTGATCCCCAGACCGATCTCGACAAAGATCTCAGCCGGAACGGCCAGAAAAAAGGCGTCTCCTATCCGCAATCCCTGCAGCTCGACCGGCAACCGTCCGTCTTTGTGAACCGACATCTCGCGGGCGTAGAAATCAGTTATCGACGCGTACAAGCGGCTAGACTTGGCCTTCATTACCTCCTCGGTCGAAGCGCCGTTCGAGGACAATTCGCGTAGTCGCTTATCACTTTGCTCGAGCTCGCCGGCCGCAGTCTCGATCGGCGGCAGCGGCTTGATCGGAAATCCTGCCTCCCGTGTAGCGACCCGCAATTCAGGCGACTTGCTTGTTTGAATTTTTGGTAATTCGGCGATCGCGGCTGACGCGAGTTTTTGTCCAAGTTCCTCAGCGTGTTCAAATGTCCGGCCGGGCGTGATCACACCTATCGCGCTCAGCTCCGACGAGTGTCCCATGCTGATGTTTCCCTGCGTGCCGTTCACGAACATCGCGAATCCGCCGTCACCGATCTCATTTTCGATCGCCTCCACCGCGAAGTATGGAAAGTCGCCTGTGGCCAGCAAATTATCAGAACCAAGCACGGTCGGATGGCACGAATAATTTACAAGTACGCCGCGAGTAACGCCGTTCCGGTCGTCGATGCGGATGATTCCCACCTCTTCGTCAACCGGCCTCTTGTCCGGCGTGCGGCGATTTACCCCAATGCCCGATACACACGCGCTGCCGACGCCTGCCCGGGCGGCAAATCTTGATTCCCACGCGGTTGAAACACTTTCGACGATGGCGGCGGCCAGTGATGACATATAAGCTTCGTCAAGGCTCTCGCCCGGATTAAAAAATGTTTGTACAGTCACCGGACCGGCGTGTGTGTGGGTCGAAGCGATCAGGATCGAATCCGCATGAATGGGAGTTCGCTTACTGATCCTTTGACGAACCGATCGAACGAAATCGGATGAAAGCGCCAAAAGGTCTACACCGACCAAAGCTACATTCTGTTGGCCGTTCTCGAGCACCAGCGATCTCGCATAGAGATCATCATGGATACCAGCGCATACGCCCTGCCGAGCGGCAAACCCGGCAAGCGGCGCGCCGACGGCCGGTGAGATACAAACTTTACTGAATCCCGCGGTGATCACGGCAGTCTCTCCTTTGTCAGCCTATCCAAGGGAGGCAAGATGTGATGCCGCGTTATCGCGGAGTTCATTCGACTGCCTCCCGCCTACCGGATTCCGTTAGGATCAAAAAGTGATCCGGGCCCCGACCTGTATCGTGTGGGGAAGGAAGTAAATATTCCGCCCCGGAATGCTTCCACGCGTCGTCAGATTCGTTAAAGCATTTGCACCGCCGACCTGCGTGTGAAATACGGGATTATGCAGGATCTCTCGCGTTACATTGAACATATCAAAACGAAGTTCGACACTGGCATACTCGCCTATCCGGGTGACTTTTGCCAGTGAAAGGTCCAGCCGGCGAGTGTAAAGGTAACGAAAGGCGTTTCGCGGAATATTACCTATACCGGTGTAATTCAGATCGATCGCATCGGGCCGAATGATAGGCAAACGCGCTCCATTTCGCCAAGCTTCTAAAAGGTCGTGCCATTCCTGATCCGTGTATGGTGTTGTATTGCCGAAATTGCCCCGTTCTACAACAGACACCCCGGTATTTGTGTGACTGGCTGCCGTTAGCAGATACGGTGAAAAGGGCTGGCCCGATTGCAGGGTAAATATTCCCGAGATACGCCATCCGCCCAACAAGGCGTTTACGATCCCGCCATGATCAAAGAACATCTTTCCTCTGCCGAACGGGATCTCAGCCGAACCGCTTGTTACCCAGCGGTGGGGTATGTCCAAAATAGAAACCCCTTCGCCTGCCTTGAAATCGCGGTTGTTGGGAAGAAAAGCGTGGTTCTGTCCCAAGGAACCTGTTTCGGCACCCTGATCGACAGACCTTGACCACGTGTAACTCGAAAGAAAACTGTAGCCGTCTGAGAAACGCTTCTCCAGCTTGAAGGTGAGGGCATTATAGTGGGCCTGCAGTATATTCTGCACGATATTGGAGCCGATCGTGAAATTGTCGTAGGGCCGGCGTAGATACGGATTCGCGGCCGGATCAAGGCTCGCAAAGTTGACCGGAGTATTGCTGAAGGTCGGTTGATTGAAGAACCATTGAACCGGCAGATTCTTCGTCTTCGATCCTTTGTAAGTTACGTCAAGGACCATGTTCCTGAATATCTCACGCTGGACACCAACACTCCATTGCTGTGTCTGCGGCGTATCATAGCGTCCGAGTGCGGAGATTCCGATCACGGGGGTATTGTTCACCGCGGCCGGGTTTACACCTGACGGGATCGAAATAGTAATTCCGCTGCCTCCAGGCGGAGTAAACTGACCGACCGGGAATGGATCACTAAGCGTTGCCGCAGGTGATGTAAAACTTGCCACCCGCGCCCCAAATGACTGGCTGCCGCGCAGCGGAGCATAGTAAAGCCAGTGGTAAAACTGATTAGTATTCGTGTAGAAGATTCCATATCCGCCGCGAATCACCGTATTGTCGCTCTTAAATGGCCTCCAGGCGAATCCTATCCGGGGACCAAAATCGTTCCGGTCGGTCGGTACTACCTGTGCATCTGCACAACAAACGACCCGCGGATCGTTTGCAAGCCGTGCAACTTCTGGATCGCGGACGAGCAGCGTTCCCTCGCCATTAAGATCGACAACACGACCGCCCAGATTCTCGTCACTCCAGGGTTGGTGCAGCTCGTAACGTATACCAAAATTCAGGGTCAGTTGAGATGTTATCTTCCAGTCATCCTGAAAATATGCCGCCCAAGGAGAGCTTCGGATATCCGCGCCGTTCGGAACACTGAGAGTTTGGCTGCCGGCCTGTCCGAGCAAAAAATCCGCGATCGAGTTCGGCCTCGAAGCGGTCGTCGTCAGGCTGCTGTTGCCGACGCTGAAAAGCCCTGTGAAATCCAAACGCCCGTTTGAACCGATCCTGTCGATATTCAGGAAGTGATTGAAATCGATCTGAAATCCAGTCTTCATGCTGTGCCTGCCCTTCGTTATCGAGACGTGATCGGCAAGCTGGTAAGTATTTTGAGTCGTTGCCAAAACCGAGGCAGTAAATCCGCCCGTGTTGAGGGTTCCGCCGGCCGTAAGGAAAAGGCCCGGGATCGTGTTAAGACTCGTGTTTAAAACGCCGAATTGAGTTGGGTCTATCTCCGTAATACTCTGACCGTGTTGACCGTGCAAATAGCTTAGACGAAATTCGTTCACCAACGCCGGATCAAAAATATGGGTCCACGATGCGTTGAACACGCGGGCCTCTCCTTTCAGGTCAACGGCCTGATACGCCAGTACCGCTTCGCTGTCACGTTTATTTTTTTGACTTGTAAAACGGCCGTAGAGCGTGTCTTTGTCAGAGACGCGATGATCGATCCTGATCGAATACTGATCATTAAGAAAATTATTTCCTGAAGGACCGGCGAAGTTAAGATCGGAAGTGGACGTGAAATTGGGAATCGGCTGTACCAAGTTAATAAAAGCGAGGGCCTGTTGGCTGAGTCTGCCCATCGGGATCTGATTATTCGTAAACGGCTGGCGAATGTACTGCGGATTGAAAGCCGATTGCGGCGCACCCGAATTGAACAAAGGATTTGCAACGGTAGTGTTCGGATCGAAGATCTGACCGGTTCGTATACAGTTTCCGGAAGGCGTACCGTTAGGATTCAGCTGGGGCACCTGAACTCCGCCCACCGTGATACACGCGCCGAGATTAGATGAGAAATCTCCCGTGCGTTCCGCCTGTGTCAGCACGCGCGCAAACGCCGTACCGCGGGCGTTATTTCGCAGACCTTCATAGCTGACGAAAAAGAATGTGCGATCTTTCAAAAACATCGGCCCGCCGCCATCTCCGAAATTGGGCGACCACAGAGGTCCGCCAATGCTTCCGCCGAATTGGTTATAACGAAGCTTGTTTTTGCTACGTCGGCCTTTGGCATCCAGAGCTCCAAGTGGATTGCGCGGTTGAAAAAGGTCGTTCTGCAAAAATTCGAACACCGAGCCGTGAAATCCGCTCGTACCGCTCTTCGTCGCAATGTTTACCTGAGAAAAGCCCTCGAATTCGGCGGAGTAAGCATTAATTTGAAGCTGGAATTCCCGTACTGTATCAAGAGCAGGCGTGATCGTCGGCGTTCCAAAAGTTGCGTCGTTATTGGCCTGCCCGTCCACCTTAAATGTGACCGAAGACGGCCGGCCGCCGCCGATCGACATCGTGCCGCCGCTTTCGAGACGGAATGATTCAGCATTGCTCCCATTGACACCCTGACCGTTTACCGTCGAATCCAAGGATAAAAAGGTAAATACATTGCGTGACTGGCTGGGCAGTTCGGTAAGTTGTCGGTTTGTGATCACAAGGCCGACATTGGCGTTCTCGTCTTGCAGCAACGGCGAATCGCCTGTCACCTGCACCGTTTCAGATACGTCGCCGACCTTTAATGTGACATTGACACTTGTTCGCGAACCGACATTCACAACCACATCATTGACAACAGTTTTCGAGAAACCATTTGCCGTTACCGATATTTCGTAATTGCCGGGAATCAGAAACGGAATGTTGTAGATGCCGCTGTCATTCGTCGTAAAAGTTTGTTGGGTTTTGGTTCCAAGATTCGTGACCGCAACGGTCGCGTTCGAGACCGCAGCACCGTTCGAATCGGTGACGGTTCCAACGATCGAACCCTTTTCCGTTTGTGCGAGCGCGCTCGCCGCAAGAATAAACGTTGCAACAAAGATAAGGAGAATGCGTGCGAAATAAGAGCGCTTCATGATTCGGCCTCCAAAAGATTTTCTTATACAGAACGACGGAACGAACCCCTTGTTCTTTTGCCGCGATCCGAAAATCAAGCGCCCGAATATCTGCCCTTATCTAATAACGTTTTCGCCTTACTGCATGCGACGTCTTTTCGATAAGCGTCAGACATTTCTCGCCGATCGTGATCGCAACGGAAGCTGACAGAACATCGATCACGCAAAGCTGAGCGATCCGCGACGAAAGCACTTCACCACCGAATGCCGATTCGGGAGCCGCCGTCAGCAAAACCACGTCCGCAAAGCGGGTGATCGGCGACGGACTGTAATTTGTAATAGCGATCGTTGCCGCCCCTGCTCTGTGAGCCTTTGACAGGGCGTCAACGACATCGTTCGTGCTGCCTGAATGTGAGATCCCGATCGCAACATCGCCTTTTCTCAAAAGCGCGGCGGCCATTGCCTGGCGGTGTGCATCGCCAAATGCGTCGACTCTCAGATCGAGCCTTGAAAGCTTCAGCTTTGCGTCTTCAGCGGTAAATGACGAGTACCCGACACCGTAGATGTCGATCCGTCTTGCACCGGTCAGCATCTTTGCCGCAACATCTACCATTTCTGGGTCGAGCGAGCGCATCGTATCCTCAACGGCTTGTCGATTCGTCTGAAATACTTTTGTCGCCAGCTCACGCGGGTTATCTGTGAAGCTGATGTTTTCGTGGATGTGATGAACGGGCTCCACCAGATCCTGCGCCAACCGAAGCTTAAAATCCTGATATCCTTTGTAGCCTAAGGATCGACAAAATCTGATGATCGTCGATTCACCGACGCCTATATTTTGCGATGCCTCAGAGATGGACATGTGCATTACTCTCTCGGGATTCTCCAAAGCAAACTCGGCCACTGCTCGTTCCGATGGCTTAAAACTTTCCATCGCGCTCTTGATCCGGATCAGGCATCCGGCCTGTGCCGGGGCGAAATGCTTATTTTTAGCTCTCATGCTTCTTTACCTCCTGGGTACCGAAAGATAATCGCGCATGAAAGTCTGATCTAAAAGTCATGTCGGGTGTGGCGGAGAACTACAATTTCTGTTAAATTGGCGGAACATTACTCCACTTTGATATAGTTGTCAAGTTTTATTTCGCGGCGGTGCAGAGTAGAGTTGCGACGGAGGAACGATCGTTAAATATGAATAATCTTGCTGTTTCGGGCGGAAAACCCCATATTACCGAACCCTATCCCTCGTACCCGGCTTGGGATGAGAACGAAAAAGAGGCTTTGATCGAGGTTCTCGAAAGCGGGATCTGGGGCGGATACAACCCAAAAGTAAAACAATTCGAGGCGGCATTTTCCAGTTATCATCAGTGCCGGTTCGGCATCACTGCGGCAAATGGGACCGTCACGCTCGAAACGGCGTTGCTAGCGGCCGGTATCGGACCCGGCGACGAGGTTATAGTTCCCCCGATAAGTTTTATTGCTACCGCAACCGCAGTTTTGCGAGTCGGTGCCGTACCGGTCTTTGTCGACGTAGACGGATCGACGCTGAATCTTGATCCCGCAGCTGTCTCCGCAGGGATCACGCCGCGAACGCGGGCGATCATTCCCGTTCATTTTGCCGGCCAGCCCGCCGATATGGACGAGTTAATGAAGGTCGCCGGGTCTAACGGGCTGACCGTTATCGAGGATTGCGCTCATGCACACGGCGCTACATGGCGGGGTCAGCCGGTCGGCAGTTTTGGCGATCTCGGTTCATTCAGTTTTCAGGCTTCAAAAAATCTGACCGCGGGCGAAGGCGGGATCCTGACCACCAATGATGAACAGCTGGCCGAGGCGGCTCGCTCGATCTGCAACCAGGGCCGGCGTACGGGCGGCGCGTGGTACGAGCACGTTCGATTGGGGACAAATCTACGTATCACTGGCTGGCAGGCAGCGGTACTCTTGACCCAGCTCGCCCGTCTTCCCGATCAGATCCAAAAGCGCGAATCGAACACGTCTGTACTTAACGGCATTTTGTCGGAACTCGAGTCGATCAGGCTGGTTCATGTCGATGAACGCGTGACGTGCCACAGCAACTACCTTTATCTCGTAAGGCTTGATCTCGAAGCCTTGCCGGGTGTGACAAAAAACAATTTTGTAAAAGCTCTCGCGGCTGAGGGCGTTCCCTGTGCAGCGGGATATCCGCAGCCGTTGTATCGCAACGCGGTTTTCCTTGACCACAAGCATGTCGCAAATGAATGTACGGAGGCGGAACGCATGTGTGCCGATACATTTTGGCTGTCGCACGAGGTATTGCTTGCCGACAAGCAACAGGTAAAAGATGCAGGCGAAGCGATATTAAAAGTCGCCGCAGCCGCCGACGAAGTAGCGAAGATAGGCGACTAAGATCTGCCTGACCGCTTACATTAACTTTCGATGGGCCGGGATCGGTATCAGATCATCGGCGTTTCTGCCTCGTTCCGTGTACCGGATAGGAATGATCAACGGCAGGACCCGCACGTGCCGGCCGGCGTTGTACATGTTCAGATCGGCGGCCGCGGCTTTTCCTTTTCTATTGCCGAGAATTTCGATCAATTTTGCGGGTTCTAGTGAGCTGATCTCACGCAGGGTTCCGACTCTCAAACTCAACATCATTCGCTCATTTTCAGAAAGTGAAGGCAGGGCCGCCGCGAGCTCGTAATGAAAAGCAAGCTCTCGCGTCAGGCGATGAACCGAATTGGCAAGATCGTGGGCCGCATCCCGCAGCGTCAGCAGAAATCGACACGCTTCATTTTCAGGATCATATTCAATGCGAACGCCGGCTTCGGTCAAAAAGTGCGAGATGTCGGAATGACGGTTCGCGGGTTTTACAGCAGCGATAAACATCGAGCTTTTTTGCCGCTCTGCAGGCCTTCCTTTGACAGCGGCCGATAGCTGAGCCGGTCCGCCGTCGATCAACAATAGGTCCGGCCGCATTCTTTGGGATGCAACGGCGGCCGTGATCGTGTCGAGCTCGCTGGCCTCACTTGACTGCCAATAAGAAAAGCTGTCGGGCAGGCTGTCGTCCAGAAAAGATATGGCGGCCACCGATACATGTGCGGTATTCGAAATGTGTGCCGCATCTATCGCTGCAACAGATCGCGGACGTTTTGCAAGGGACAACATTACTTTAAGTGCCTTGCCGATCGCTTTCCTGTTTGTCGTTTTAGATACAGAGCGAAGCTCAGCTAATTCCCTCTCGCGCCTTAATGCGCGTTCGGCCGTCACGGCGACCGCATTTGTTACCGTGATCGGGATCTTACGGCCAAATCTCGTCGACATCGATCTGGCGATCTCGAGTCTCCCCGGAAATTCGGTGGGCACTCTTATCTCACGCGGCGCATGGTAAACATAAAACCCTCTGATGATCGCGGCCAAAGCGGTTTCCGTCGATCCCGGTTCGATAGGAAACGCAAGGCTGCCTAATGTTCGGCGGCCGCGTGTTGTCACAAGATATATCGCCGATGCGTCCTTTGAACTTTCACTTTCGTAAGTATCGACCGCATCGTCGAGCCAAATCCTTAGACGGTTGTCGGCCCAGTATTTCTCGATGTTTGCCGATAGGTCTCTTATCGAAGCGGCGCTTTCATATTCGAGTTGGGCCGCCTTGTTTTGAATTTGCCCTGTCAGCCGCGACCGAAGTGTCTCGCGTTCATCTCGCAAAAAGAGCCGCACTGATTCCACTGCTTCATCGTATCGTTCGCGGCTGCAGAGCGATGCAACACAGGGTGCGAGACACCGCTTTTCATAATATTGAGTGCAGGGAACGGGAAAACTTCCGTCGATCTCGATCTCACACGCACGAAGCCGGAAATTTCGGGAGAGAAAATCGATAAGAATACGAACTGACGTGCGGTTAAGAAAAGCACCAAAATATTCCGCATTGTCGTTCGAAAGCTGTCGCGTGGCGAGTAGTCGAGGAAAAGGTTCCCGCGTCAACTTGAAATGAGGATAGCGAGGCACATTGCGCGAAGGATCTGTAAGCTTGTTACGCATCGGCTGTATCCCGAAATCCCTCGAGCATTTCAATGATAGCCCCGATCGAATCCGCATCGCCGATCTTTTTATCGTCCCGAAAGCGCAGTATGCGCGGAAAACGCACCGCTATGCCGGATTTGTGTCGTGTCGAACGCTGGATCGCTTCGAACGCGATCTCGAATACCAGCTCGGGCTTGACGCTTCTCACCGGCCCGAAGGTCTCTATTGTATTGTTGCGGACAAATTTATCCACGACGCGGATCTCGGCGTCTGTTAGGCCGGAATAGGCCTTTGCGAACGGCACCAATTCATCGCCGTTCCATACAGCAAAGGTGTAATCGGTAAACAGATTCGACCTCTTGCCGGTTCCCTTTTGCGCATAGATCAGAACGGCGTCGACGGTCAGCGGGTCCACTTTCCATTTCCACCAGTCGCCCCGGTGTCGTCCGGTTCGATAGGGCGAATCGCGCCGCTTGAGCATAAAGCCCTCAACGCCGAGATTGCGACTTTTCTCGCGTAAAAGTGCAAGGTCTGACCAGTCTGCGGCGTGAACGGCCTCGGTCACTCTCAGAACGGGTTCCTCTTGCCGGTCGAGTTTTTCGATCAGCGATTCCAGCATTTCGCGACGGCTTCGAAAGTCGAGCGAGCGAATGTCTTTGGCGTCCATTTCTAATAGGTCGTAACACTGCAGTATCACTGGCACCTCTTTAAGGATCTTTGCCGAGACATTTTTTCGGCCGATCCGACGCTGCAGCTCGGTGAAAGGCAGAACGGCACCATCCCGCCACGGTAAAATTTCACCGTCGATCACGGTCCCATCCGGCAGATCCTCTGCGGCTGACTCGATCTCGGGGAACCGTTCGGTTATCAGATCTTCGCCACGCGACCAGATAAACACCTCGCCTTTCCGTTTGATCACCTGCGACCTGATTCCGTCCCACTTCCATTCGGCCTGCCAGTCGCTCTGTTCGCCAAGATTGTCCGGTACACCATCGATCTGATGTGCGAGATGAAACGGATATGGCCGGGCGATCGCCGAATCTTCCGATCCTGTGTCGGCCGACAGTAATGATCCAAAGAACGCAGGTGTCGGTTCCCAGTCACCCATCGCACGATGAGTTATAAGGTCCGGCGGCAGCTCGGCGATCTGAGACAACGCACGAACGACGAGCTGTTGTGATACACCGACGCGAAAGCTGCCCGATATCAGTTTGTTGTAAACAAGCCGCTGGGAATAATTCATTCGCGACCAGGCGCCGGTCACCGCGGCTTTCTGGACCTCGGGACTTTCGCCACGCAGCGGCAGCAGCTGATCCTCTACCAAAGTGTGCAGCGGTGTTTCGTCAACGAGCGAATTATTCGGCAACAGCAGCGCGATCGTCTCAGAGCCGTCGCCGACGGTATCGCGTGATTCGGAATAGAGCCATTCGGGCAATTGTGCGATCTCGATCGCCCACTCACGCAGCAGCTTTGTCGGAACGATCTGCCGCGGTTTACGTCCCGAAAGAAAATAGAATGCCCAGGCGGCGTCGGCAGCCTCAGCGTGGCTAAAATAGTATCGCATCGCCTCGACCTTTTCATTGGTCTTGTTCGTCTGGTCAAGCTCGATGTAGAGGTCTGTAAACAGCCGCATTTGAAAACCGTAAAGTAAATTTATTTTCCCGTCGGCACGTCAGATCCCTCGTCGCTCATATCCGCGTCGTCGCCGACAAACCTCGTTTTCAGCGGATAAGCGTTGCCGCCCGTGTCATTCAGATAGCGAACCACCTCTTCCGAAAAGCCGTGTGTCACGTAAACATTCTCGGCTTCGGCCGTATGGATCGCCGACAACAATTCGGGCCAGTCTGCGTGGTCCGAAAGAACAAATCCGCGATCGATGGCACGCTGTCGTCGCGCACCGCGAACGATCATCCAACCCGAGGCAAACGCGGTCGACTGCGGCCCAAAACGTCGAAGCCAGTTCGAGCCCTGCGCCGATGGCGGCGCGACGATCAGCGAGCCGGCAAAGGCGGCTTTTCCGTTGACCTCACCGGCGTAAGTCGTCTTTGGTATCGCGACGCCCGATTCCCGGTAAGCTTGTGTAAGGCGTTCAACGGCGCCGTGCGTAAAGATCGGACCAAGCTGAGGGTCGACGCCGCTCAAAATGCGCTGAGCCTTTCCTAGCGAATACGCAAAGATCACCGACGCTTTTCCTAATTCGATATTTCGTTGCCACCATAGATCGATATCGCTGAATACCTGAGACGGCGGCGGCCATCTATAGATCGGAAGCCCGAATGTCGCCTCAGTTATAAAATTATGACATTTGACGATCTCGAACGAAGTACACGTCGGATCGGGCGTCAGTTTGTAATCGCCGGAGACAACCCAGGTCTCGCCCTTATGTTCAATGCGAACCTGGGCCGACCCGAGTATATGGCCCGCGGGATGAAGGGAAACTTTTACGCCATTAAGACTGACGGTTTTCCCGTATTCGAGACCCGAGATCTTAGCGTCGTCACCAAGCCGTATCCGGGCGAGCCGTTCGCCTTCACTGGCGACAAGATAGCTGCGGCTGTCCATGTAAGCGTGGTCGGAATGAGCATGCGTGACTATTGCCTTATCGACCGGCTTCCAAGGATCGATGTAAAATCCGCCCTGGCCGCAGTAAAGCCCGCGTGGAGTGAGAGTTATCAGGCCGTCACGCTTCATAGCCATATTTTACCTTACGGCCGAAGCGGTACGAAACTCGAGCATCCGAACAAAAAAAGGCCGGTAGACATCAAATGCCCACCGGCCGCTATGATCGAAACCGACTGGGTTCGATCTAACTGCATTATTTATTTGCGTTCACCCCTGAATGTCAGCAGCAGTTTTTGCCCGTTGTAAAGATATAGGCGATTCGCTCCGATCTTGTAACGGTTCACCACACGCAACCCGTCGAACAGGTCTTTTTGGACTGTCATCCGGTCGTCCTCGAAGCATGCACGCATGGTCGAGATTATTTTGGAGGTCGTCAGCCGATCGCCTCTGACCGAATAATTGCCGCCAAACGAATTGCACGCCGAGTTTCCGCCGACACTTCTTTTTTCACTGTCAAAGACGACAAAAGCGTTAGGCAAGGCCTTCAATGTTCGGCGGTTACCGACCGATTCGAGGACCCATTTCTTTGCGTCCAAACCGTTGTCGTCTACCTCTTCCGATCGGCGTCTTACTGCAAATTCCGCAACCACTTTTTTTCTATCTGAAATAGCGAGTCGGTTGCCGATCTGGCTGTATCGGGTCGTGTCTTCTAATGCCTTTACCAGGGCCGCTTCGCTGCGGCTTGTAGCACGATCGGTACAGGCCATTCTTGTCATTCCGACGTTCTTGAATTCGATCCGGTTGCCGACCACTGCCAGATTCCCGAATACTCGGTTGCAGCCGGCGTTTCCGGTAAATTTTGTTTTGTTGTCATTGATCTCTAAAAAAGCGTTCGAACCTTTTACAGCACGGCCATTTAACTGAGTAAGTTCCCATTTTTCACCTGCTAACCTGTCAGGTTTAGCCAGGACCGGAACACTGACGAAAACGGCCACTGCCGCTGCCAGTAAGAATATTTTTGTATTGATATATTTCATTTTCATCCCCTTTCTCGTTCGTTTTGTTTTCCGCAATTTGCGTGCATGAGGGTCAAACTTGTCCCCTGCAGTGATTGAACGTAACCACGACAGGCAACTTGCACCGTACAAAAATATTTCTTCCCGTTAGGCCAAACAATTGTATAATCGCGGTTTGGACCCGTCGTTCACTGTTTTTTTGCAACTTAGAATTTTCGCAATGCATCCATTTCCGCGGTAAATGGTTTTTTTATCAGCCATTTTATAAGGGCGTCCCTACAGTATTGCGACCGGAGGCAACATGTCACGTTTTAAGAACATTTCCCGAATTTTCTGTGTCGTCGCGATCGCGGCTTCGCTGGCCGTTTCAGCGTTTGCCGATACGCTTCGGCTTAAGGACGGCAGCATTATTAAGGGCCGGATCAAAAGCTTTGCGAACGGGATATTTACGATCACGATCGGTGAAGGTACTCGCAAACGGGAAATGACCTTTACGGCCGCAGATGTTGAGTCGATCGAGTTTGACGGCCCGCAGCCGGCCATTTCGAACTCAAGTCAGGCACGCGAACCCCAGACCTCCAGTGCAGAGCCGGTTGAAACCTATAAAACAGCATCGACGAGCGGACAACCCGTCACTTCGCCTTCGAACCCGCCGTCGTCAAAATCGGGCGGCCGCCTGATCCAGCCGATCTCGCTGACCGTAAAGGTCCTGTCAGACAATACCGCCAACGGCTGGACGAATTCCGGCTGGGTGGTTAAGAAAGGTCAAACAATTCGGATCAGCGGCACTGGCGAGATCTCGATCGGCCGCGGGAAAAAGTCATCCCCGTCGGGACTCTACGATCTCGAGGATGAGGGAAAGCTTTTAAGAAATGTTCCGACCGGCGCCCTGATCGCCGTCATCGGCGATGACAACAACGATTTTATTTATATCGGCTCTGAGCGACAGTTCACGGCGACTCGCGACGGTGCACTCTTTCTGGGTGTAAACGAGGGCGATCTGACCGATAATACAGGTACTTTTGACGTCAAGGTCGAGATCTCAGCAGACAGCGGCGATTGAACGCCTTTTGCATCAATCCAACCAAAAGCGGACAATATGTATCTAAATATTGATCCGGCCTCTCTGTTAGGGTGTTAAAAATATGCAAAGTTTCGCGCTTCGTCTTGCTGTCGTTGTCTCGATTTTATTTCTGTTCATTCCCGCTATTGGGACTTCTATAACTGCACAATCGAAGCCGCAGCGCCCGGAGCAAAAAGGTGAGGGCAAGAAAAATCAGCGGCCGCGGCCGCTAAGCCCCGAAGAGCTCAAAAAGCAGGAAGAGGAAAAACGGCGTGCAGAAGTGGAAAAGAATGCAGTCGTCGAAACTACACCGGTCGTTATTGACACCGACATCGTCAATGTCGAGGCCGTAGTACTGAATAAGAAGACCGGTCAGATAATTACGGGATTAAAAAAAGAGAACTTCGCCATTTTTGAGAACGGTGTAAAACAGCCGATCACGAATTTTGCAACACCTGAATCCCCGATCACGGTCACTCTCGTGCTGGAATACAGCAAATGGACCGAAATGTTCGGGCAGGCGAACGGTGGTTATTTCGAACCCGGCGTTTACGAATCTGTCCGCCCGGTAGCACAGTTCCTTTCAAAATTCATTAAACCGCCCAATGATTATGCGTCGGTGATCGCGTTCGATCTGCGGCCGACACCGATAACGGATTTCACAAACGATCCGGCACGTCTTCGTCAAACGGTCGACCTGCTGCTTCGCAACCAGCCGGCCTTTCGCGAGAATAATTTATTCGATGCGATCAAGTTTGCGCTCGTCGGCGGAAAGGGCGACGCAGTCGTGCTTGAAAACTCAGATTCGCGAACGGCTGAGTACGGCGGTATGGTCGATGTAAAGTCGAAACGACGTGCGATCATTCTCGTAGCCTCGGGGATCGATACTTTCAGCAAGATTAACTTCGGCGACGCCCGGCGGATCGTTCAGGAAGCCGGCGTTCCGATATATATAATCAGCACCGGCAATCTTTTCTTTAAGCGGTACGAGCAGTATCTGCCGGCGACCGACAGCATTACGGGAATGCCGGGCCGCCTTACTTTTCTGCAGGCAAAGAATCAAATGAACACCTTTGCCAAGGAATCGGGCGGAATGCATTTTGAGATGACATTCGAAAGCGAGATACCGAGCTATCTGAATTCTATAAACGCACTGCTTCGAAGCCAGTACAGTCTCGCCTATGACCTCGACGCGCCGCACGAACCGGGCAAAAAATACAAGCTCGAGGTCAAGGTAGATGTCGACGGCGATGGCACATACGACGATAAACAGTATGAGGTTCAGCATCGTCCGTTCGTGACCGTGCCGAAAGCGAAAGAGCCCAAAGGCAAAGCTTGATCAGCACGATAACGGCGATAACAAGAATCTGATGAACGGACAAGCGTTTCGTTCATCATTTTTATTTTCGTTTTGAGTCCTTGTGTTAGACTATGGGTTTGCGAAATTTATGAACAAGCGGATCATCGACAGCTATAAAAGAAAGCTCGCATCCGAAAGTGGCTACCAGATCGGCAGCGGGTCGCTGCGTATCGCGCTCTGTTACCCGAACACGCATGCCATCGGGATGGCCAATCTCGGCCTTCATACGATGTATGAGCTTTTCAACGGTATCCCGGAAGTGATCTGTGAGCGTGTTTTTCTTCCCGACCGCGACGAGCTGACGGAATATGAAAGGTCAGGAACTCCGCTGTTGTCGATTGAATCACAATCGACGGTAAAGAACTTTGATGTTCTGGCTTTTTCAATTTCGTTCGAAACTGATTACCTGAACATGGCCCGCATTCTGCAGCTCGCGGACATTCCAGTTTGGTCGGCCGATCGCACCGAGTCGCACCCGCTTGTTGTCATGGGCGGCGCTGCGTCTTTCCTTAATCCTGAGCCGATCGCTGATTTTACCGATGTTATTGCCGTTGGCGAAGGCGAGATACTGGCCCACCAGCTCATCAATGCCATCCTCGAAAATGACGACCGAGCAACACTGCTCAAGTCTCTCGCATCGATCGGACGAGGCTTTTACGTTCCGGCTCTGTACGATATCGTTTACGATCCGAGCGGCGTTGCCGTCGAATATCGTCCGGCGTCTGTGTCCGTACCCAAACGCGTCGGCAGGGCCCTCGCGGCCGTAAACCCAAAAGAAGGAACGCTTAGACGAGCCCTTAAACGCGGCGAATCCGATCTCGCCGAATTTCTGACCAATCAGGATGTTTTTTGCCCTTCGACATCGGTCTGGTCGCCTGATGCCGAAATGGGAGACCGGCTCCTGGTAGAAATTTCCCGCGGCTGCTCGCAAGGCTGCCGATTTTGTTGGGCAGGCTACAACTACTATCCGCCGCGTGTCGTTCCGGCAAAAGATATTCTGGCAAAAGCTGCCGAATGGCGTGGCCGGACAAACAAGATAGGTCTTGTTTCGACCGCCGTGTGCGATCATCCTGAAATATCTACGATACTCAGAGAACTTCGCGCAATGGACTACCGCATCACGGTCTCGTCGCTGCGTTTGGATCAGATATCTGACGAGCTGCTCGATGCTCTCGTCGAATCTCGTGACCAGCAAATAGCGGTCGCGCCCGAGACTGGCTCTGATAGACTTCGGCGCGTAATTAATAAGAATCTCACCAACGATGAGATCGTCGATATCTGCGGCTCGGTGTTCGACCGCGGAATGCTGACCATCAAGCTTTACATGATGGTCGGCCTGCCTACCGAGACACAGGAAGACCTAGACGAGATCTTTGTTTTGGTAGAGCGGATCAAGGACCGAATGCTTGAAGCCGGAAAGCGATTCGGCCGTGCCGGACGGATCATCCCATCCTTGAACGGATTTGTGCCAAAGCCGAATACACCGCTTCAGTGGGACGCGATTTGCCCTGAAAAAGAGTTAAAAAAACGAATCAAATATGTGTGCCGCGGGCTCTCAAAGATACCGAATGTCGATGTCCGGTTCATGTCGGCCCGCATCGCGCATGAACAGGCCTTGTTTTCATCCGGTGACAGGACCGTAGCCAAGGTCATCGACCATGCTGCCCGGCATGGCGGCGATATCGGACGCGCTTTACGAGAGACTGGCGTCCGCGCGGCGTTTCACACCTCTCGACAACGGTCGTACGATGAATTCCTGCCGTGGACAATCGTCGATTCCGGTCTATCGTTCGAATTTCTTAAAACCGAACACGAAAAGTCGCAAGCCTCGCAATCGAGTCTTCCCTGTCCGGCCGTCGAAAAATGTACTACCTGCGGCGTTTGTCCCTCGACATGGCTGGCAGACGCACCTGCGGCCCTCGTCCAGATCCAGCCGGCGAAGGTCCGTCAAATGCTCGAGCTTTCAGCTTAAGCCCTATTCTTTCATCAAATAACCGGTCGGCGTCGATGTGTGGTCAAATTTGTAGGTGTATTTGTAGAGGCCGAAGGGCAGCATGCTGACCTGCTTGGTATAAGTGATATGTGCATGGATAACACCGTTGACGGGTGCGACCTCGACCAACGCGTCTTCGGGCGTATCGTTGGCCTTCATCGCTCTCTGGACCGAAGACAGTACGACCTCCATCGGTTTCATCTGGCCTGACGCGGCAAGGCCTTTCACCACCGCCGTATCCATTTCCTGTTTTAGGCTGGCACCGTTATAAGCGACGGGAACATATTGGTAACCTGCATTCGCCGCAACGACGATCGCGACCAGTATGAAAAGGAATTTCACGCCGGCACCGCCGCGCTCTGACTTTCGCCAATATTTTTCGTTCGTCATGTTTTTTTGAACTCCTAAATAAAACAAGGCTCGTTCAGGTCATTTCGAAAGGAACTCGCGGATCGAACTGCTGAGGATCTTTTGTGGAATTTCACGATCTGATACGATCACGGGCTTGCCGATACCCCGTAAGAGTATCCACTGCAGAGAATCGGCAATATTTTTCTTATCGTGCTTAAATGCGTCCAAGACTGCCAAGGGATCGATGCCGTCGAGCGACGGAAGATCTCCCGTACGACGCACAACGGCGTTGAACAAGTTTACTTCATCCTGGCCTATTAATTCAAGCTTTTTCGACAAGCCAACCGCGAACATCATCCCGTGGCCGACGGCCTCGCCGTGCTTGAAATAACGGTAGTTGGTCACCTTTTCGAGTGCGTGGCCCAATGTGTGGCCAAAGTTAAGTATTTTTCGCGATCGCGGATCGTTTTTAGCGGCCTCTTCGCGTTCGTCATCGCGGACGATGCCGGCTTTGAATTTGACCTGTTCGGCGATCATCGCGACGAGGCGGCTTTCAGACGGCTGGTCGGCAAACAGCCTGGCAGAAACAGAATCGTCAATGACGCGAGATGTAGCGTCAAATAGTTTTTTCCCGCCAAGCGCGCCTTGTTTCACCGCCTCGCAAAACCCGGCTGTCAATTCCCGCTGCGTCAGTGTTTTAAGAACCGCCGTGTCGATCAGAACGCCCGACGGCTGATGAAAGGCCCCGATAAGATTCTTGCCGTATTTTGAATTAATGCCCGTTTTGCCCCCAACGGACGAGTCGATCATCGCAAGCAATGTTGTCGGTACCTGCAGAAACCGGATCCCGCGTAGATGCGTGGCAGCGGCAAATCCCGCAACGTCGCCGACCACGCCGCCCCCGAGAGCGATCACGACATCGGTCCGCTTGAACTGAAGACGGCTGAACTCTTCGAGGATCGCCGAAAATGTCTTGAGGGTCTTAAAGCGTTCGCCGTCGCCGATCAGAAATTCGCTGGCTTCGAATCCGGCCTGGGAGAGGCTTTGTACTGCAGTTTTCCCATACAGGCCAAAAACTGTCGGGTTCGATACGACGAGCACCTTTATCCTGGCTGTTCCGAGCTGGTCGGCCGACCATTTGCCCAGATCGCGCAAAATACTGCTGCCGATCGCT
>JBDTMQ010000398.1:0-17570 GCA_039934155.1 Acidobacteriota bacterium
CTATCGTATGCAGATGACAGCAACGCCTGGCTGGTCGAGCCGACGGGCGCGGCCTTTGCATCTGCGGTTAAAGAGGTACTGGAAAACAAAGAACAACGTGAGCAGAAGGTTTTAGCCGCGGTCGAGACGGCAAGGGCCAACACTCGCGAGGCATCTACCGATCGCCTCTTCGCTACATACGACAGAATATTCGCGGAATTCAACGGCCAACGCGAAATGTTCACCGATATCGAGGCTGCAAAAAAATTCGATTTTGTTAAACTGTTGGACCGTGGGCAGGCAGTTTTACAAACCGCTATTCCTGCAATGAAAGACGATAAATGCTCGAATTAGTAATTGCCAATTTAAAGGTCCGGCCCTTTCGAACGCTGATCAGTGTGATCGGTGTCGCTCTCGGTGTCGTACTTGTTGTTTTGTTTACCGGTCTCGCCCAGGGAATGACGAGCGACATGGCAAAGCGAGCGTCAAACTGGAAAGCCGAGATCGTATTTACACGGCCGGGTGCGATGGAACTGACAAGCTCGAATGCATCGGTCAGTACGGCATACGCAGACAAACTGCTTGAGGTCGAGGGCGTTCAGTCGACCATTCCGGTAATTCGATACGTCACCCCTGATCCGAAAGGCCGCTGGGGAATTCAACAGCTTGATGGCGTCGACTGGGAGCCTTTTGCTGCCATGAACGGCATGGCGCTGGTCGAGGGCCGGGCGCCGGCTGCCAACAACGAGGTGATCCTCGACGAACGTCAGATGCGGGCAGACAACGTGAAACTAGGCGATTCCATAAATCTGTTCGGCGGTAACCCTTACAAGGTCGTCGGCATATTTTCGCCGCCGTCAGGCTCGCGTATAAAAATGTCGCTCAGCTCAATGCAGGAAGCGCTAGAGGCTCCCGGAAAGTGCACCTACATACTTGTAAAACTGAATGAAGGTGCCGATCCAGCGACCGTGGCGGCAAAGATCGATCAGATGCTGCCGGGGAACAAGATCAACCTGACGAGCGATATCATTACCGATGCTCAGGACCGTGTTCCGGGGTTGAATACGTTCCTTCGCGTCCTGGTCGGATTGGGCGCATTTGTCAGCACGCTTTTTGTGCTTCTTTCGATGTACACGACGATCACCGAACGCAGAAAAGAGATCGGTATCTTGAAAAGCCTCGGGGCATCGACCAGATTTATCATTTCGACGATCGAGGGTGAGGCTTTTCTGATCGGCGTATTGGGAATTATTCTCGGCCTGGTCGTTTCGCTGATAGCTTCATTCGCTATCGGCCGCGGTTTTGAACTGGAATTCGAATTCAGCAGCGGTTGGATCTTTACGGCGATCTTGATCGCCGTGATCGGAAGCCTTTTTGGCGCGCTTTATCCTGCCTGGCGTGCCTCTGCCATCGATCCGGTAGAAGTAATGGCGAATGAATAACGAAAAGTGAGTTCCCGGACGAGCGAAGCTCGGATCAGCAGTGCGGTCCAGACAAAACCGGCAAGCACACTGCTGGGCCTTCAGCAAAAGCTTTTCGCCTCGTGGTTCGGCGGGTTTGTTTACAATCAGGTCTGGGAAGACCCTTTGGTCGATATCGAGGCGTTGGAGATCGGGCCTGGCTCCCGGCTCCTAATGATCGCTTCCGGCGGCTGCAACGCGCTCAACTATCTTCTGTCAGGACCGGCATCTGTAACCGCGGTCGACCTCAACCATCACCACATTCGCCTGCTGCAACTCAAAGCGGCTGCCGCTGCAACTGTTCCAAGTTTTGAAGACTTTTTTTCGATGTTCGGGCATGGATGGCACGCTGATGTCCGCCGCCTATTCTACGATAAGATCGCATCGGCCTTGAGTGAGGAAGCGCGCCTATATTGGAGTTCGAATTCAGCTTTCGGACGAATGGCATGCGGCCGGCGGATCGGCCTGTTTGACCGTCCGGGTTTGTTCGACCGTTCGCGCAACGGGCGATTTCTAAAAGCCTTTCACGGATTTGCACATATTCTCGGCTGTCGGCCCGAGCTGATCGTCACGGCTAAAACATGTGCCGAACAAGCCGCTATCTACAATCGGCACATCGAACCGTTTTTCAGTAATCTTTTGTTTCGGATAATTGGGCGAATGCCCGTCACGATGTTCGGACTAGGTATTCCACCGCAGCAATTCGCCCGCCTGAAAGATGAAAGTAGTAGTGGCGAAAATGTTGTAAACATATACCGGGAAAGAGTTCGGCGGCTCGCCTGCGATTTTCCGATCGAAGATAATTATTTCGCATGGCAGGCCTTCGCTCGAAAATATGACACCGAGCATCGAAAAGCATTGCCCCAGTTTCTGAAAGCTGACAATTTCCATCGGCTCCGTTCTGCACTTCCAATTCTTCACATGACGACCGGGCACGTTACTCAAATTATTACTGACAATCCAAAAGACTCATTCAACTGCTTCGTGCTGTTGGACGCACAGGACTGGATGGAAGAAGGGTCGGTCGTGGACCTTTGGACGGCAATCGCTAATAGGGCCGAACCGGGGTCGCGGGTGATCTTTAGAACGGCTGGCAGTGGATCGCCGATCGAGAGCACGCTGCCGCCAAAACTAATGTCCCGGTTCGTTTACGAACGGGAGCGGTCCGCGACACTCGCCCGCGAAGACCGCTGCACACTTTACGG
The DNA here is from genome assembly GCA_039934155.1 of Acidobacteriota bacterium. GTDB lineage: Bacteria > Acidobacteriota > Blastocatellia > Pyrinomonadales > Pyrinomonadaceae > OLB17. The sequence continues at coordinate 2,645 of JBDTMQ010000398.1, forward strand.
CGGATTCCATTTGTATCGACTGCTTCCGGAGGCCGGTTCTTGACGCAAAGTCCATACGAATCGATGGAAAAGATGTACCGCCCGCAGCGGCACATCTATGACCTCACCCGCAAATATTATCTTTTCGGCCGCGACACATTATTGAAAGAATTAAATGTGCAGCCGGGCGACCGCGTTCTCGAAGCCGGTTGCGGGACCGGAAGAAACCTCTTGAAATTGGTGCGTGAATTCCCGGACTCGCTGTTTTTTGGCGTTGACGCATCATCGTCGATGATCGAAACGGCACGGCGCAAATTCACCCGCCATAAAGTTACGAACGTATCCCTCGCGACCGAGCTTGCCCATACCTTTTCATTCGCCGATACCTTCGGGCTCGATAGCAAATTCGATAAGATCGTTTTTTCGTATTCGTTGTCAATGATGAATAGCTGGCGACCGGTTCTTGAAAACGCTCTCAAAAACTTAAAAGCCGACGGTGAGATACATATTGTCGATTTTTGCGATCAGCAAGACTTGACGCGGCACTTCGGCCAAGCTCTAAAGCGGTGGCTGGCTAAGTTTGGCGTGGCGTTCAGGCCCGAGATGATCGAATACTTTTCTGATCTCGAAGATTCGGACCGAGGCAGATTTGATCTTCGCACGTTATTTGGCAGATACGCGTTTATCGCGAGATTCCAAAAGGCGGGATCCGATCTACCGGCGCTTTCCGAGGATCGTCACGGCGATGCCGCCGAGAACCAGACAAGCGCCGACGACGGTCCGAAAACTGTTCACCTCTGATAAAAGTAAAATACCGCCGATCGCCGCAATGACGGGCACGCTCAACTGCATCACCGCCGCACGTGTTGCTGAAATGTTCTTCAGTGCCGCGTACCACGCCGTGTAGCCGAGGCCAGACGTGACAGCACCCGATATCGCCGCGGTGATCATTCCACGGCTCGACAGTTGAAGTCGTGAATAATAAGGTACGGCGAGTGCAAAGGCGGCTGGAACAGCCAAAACGAAATTGGCTGTGGTATCCGACAGAGGGTCGCCGCTCGACTTTCCTCTTAGCGTATAAATTCCCCAGGCAGCTCCGGCCGCCGTCATTAAGACAGCACTTACCAGCGGCGGCGAACTCAACCCCGGCAAGACCAAATAAATAAGGCCGCCGATGGCGGTCAGCGTGCCGACCCATTCCAGCGTGCCCGGTCTTTCGCCTCGAAAAACGGCCGTTCCGATCATCGTGATCTGGACCGCACCGAAAAGTATCAGAGCGCCGGTCCCCGCCGTCAGACCCAGATAGGCGAATGAAAAGCATGCCGCATAAGCAAAGAGCAGAAGCGCCGATACCCAATTGGTATCGGAAAGCGGCTTTGCTGACCGTTTCAGCAAATAGCTGATGATCAGCAATACGATCGCGCCCGAGGCAAGCCGGACCACGGTAAACCCTGTCGGATCTGCCTCGCCGCCGCGAAGCGCCATTCGGCAAAGTATCGAATTGAACGCGAACGCCGTTAGCGCGAAAGCAGAATAGATCAGTGTCTTGAACACAAAATATGTTTAGTGCGGTCCCGGTCGGCCTTTCGGATCATTCCGTATCGTCCTTGTCTTTTTCGCGTCTTTCGGGCCGCATGTGCGGGAACAGGATCACATCGCGGATCGAATGTTTGTTCGTCAGCAGCATTACCAACCGGTCGATCCCGAGACCGATGCCGGCCGCCGGCGGCATTCCGTAGCTGAGAGCACGGATATAATCTTCGTCGAGTACCATCGCCTCTTCATCGCCGCGTTCGCGCTCAGACATCTGATCGATGAAGCGTTCGTACTGTTCTCTCGGATCATTCAGCTCGCTGAAGCCATTGGCGACCTCCATTCCGTTAATGAACAGTTCAAAACGTTCGGCCACCCGCGGATCTTCCGGCGACGCTTTTGAAAGCGGCGAGATCGATTTTGGATAGTCGATGATGAAAGTTGGCTGGATCAATTTTGGTTCGACATGACTATCGAACCATTCAATTATGTTGCTGTCGTCGATCTCGGCCTGGGGCGCATATCTCTTGATAGCTTCGCGCATCGGGATGCGTTCGAAACTGCTGAAATCAATCTCGTTTCCCTCATAATTAACGGTCAGCCCGCGTGTAGCTTTTACAACGCTTTCCCGCAGCATCTCCTCACAAAAATCCATCATCCCGTTGACGTCCATATACGCACAATAGAATTCGAGCATCGTGAACTCAGGGTTGTGCTTATACGAAATGCCCTCATTGCGAAAATTGCGATTTAGCTCATACACCTTTTCGAATCCGCCGACGACCAGCCGTTTCAGATAAAGCTCAGGTGCGATCCGTGCGTACAGCGGGATATCGAGGGCGTTATGATGCGTTTCAAACGGTTTTGCCGTCGCACCCGTGGCCTTTGGCGTCAGCATCGGCGTTTCGACCTCGATGTAGCCGTGGTCCTCTAAAAACCGGCGAAGCGATGAAATAACTTTTGCACGCGTTTCAAAAACCTCACGAGTTGTCAGGCCCTCGTGTTCGACGGCCAGACTCGAACCGATTAGATCGACATAGCGTCGGCGCTGCTTTAATTCGGGGTCTTCGATACCGTGCATTTTGTCCGGCATCGGCAGCATCGCCTTGGCTAAAAACTGAAGCTTTTCGACGTGTACGCTCAGCTCGCCGGTATTCGTGATAAACAGATATCCTTCGACGCCAATAAAATCTCCGTGATCGAGCAGGCTCCAGACGGCCCAGCCATTCTCCTCGTCGATCGAGTTGTCGACATCGTTCCGCACCAGACTGAAAGTCCCCTTTTTGCAGTAGATCTGAAGTTTGCTTTGCCCATCAGTCAAATGCACGAAATTCCCTCGCGGCGGCGTTGTCAAACGGCCAGCCAGGCGAACAGTCCCCAGCTCTTTCAAACGGCCGTTAAACGCGTCTTTTATTTCCGCCGGCGGACGTTCGCCGGGCTGAAGTCCAGCCAGAACTTCCTTTATCTCTTTGATAACGGCAGTGACCGGTTCGAAGGACAGCATCGCCGAAATAGTGTCGTCGGAACCCGTCAGCCTGCTTCGCACGAATCTATTAGGATAAGCATTGCCCACCAATTCGCGGAGCGCCTCGAGATGCTGAGCACGCGCCTCGGTCTGGTCATTTGGTTCGATGATCTCGTTAAACTCGAGAATATTCATAAGGTTGGAACTCACGGCCCGTCGCCCGCGAGTCAAGCTACCGATTATAAATAACGCAGCGTGACGCGGCAAACCCGTCGGTTATGTGGCATTATTGTATAGCCGTACGAGATCCGCCTGATTTTCGCCCACCCCGGGGGCATGCGTGACCTCGGCGGTTCGCCGTGCTTATGGATGCTCGTACTAAAAAGAACAATGAGGTAGAAAGGATCGCCGCTGTGATTGCGAGCGGGCCGAAGGTGGTCTCACTTGCAGGACTTTCGTCCATATCCGCAAAGGCTTACGTCCTTGCGGAGCTGCAAAAACGTATCAAGAAGACGCTGGTGATCGTTACGGATTCAAACCAGGACCTCGACGATTATTACTGCGATCTCGAGTTTTGGACAAATACGTTTAAAGATGGCACGTCTGGGATCCTGCGATTCCCATCCTTTGACACAGATGTTTATTCAGGTGCCTCGCCGCATGCCGAAACGAAAGAGATCCGCGCGCTCACTTTGTGGGGTTTGACCTGCAGCCCTGCGCATTTTGTACTTGTTTCGGCTCGGTCGCTGATCAGCCGGGTCATCTCGCCGAAAGAGATCGCCGATCTCGGCGCCGTCTTGCGCCTCGACGATGAATTTCCGCCTGATCAACTGATGCATCGTCTCGCGGAATCTGGCTATGTACGCGAAGATCCGATCGAGAACGTCGGCCAGTTTTCGATTCGCGGCGGAATTATGGATATCTGGTCGCCCGATGCCGAATTGCCCGTCAGGATCGAATTCTTCGGCGATACTGTTGAATCCATACGTCAGTTTGATCCCGAAACTCAGCTTTCCACCGGAACCTTGGACGATGCGGCTTTCGCGCCGATGAGTGAATTCGCAGTCTCGGACGCCGAGATGAAAGAATGGGCATTTTTTGCCGGCGAACGATTCTCGGATCCGCGTTTTGCGAGAAATCTGAAAGACCGCACGGCGTTCGCCGCCGAAGGTGAGACATTTTCCGGTTGGGAGTTCATGCTGCCCATGATAAAGCCTCGCCACAACAGCATCCTCGATTATCTGGACGATCCGATACTTGTCATCGACGAACCTCAGCATATCGAACATTCGCTTAGCGAATTTCTGACCGTTTTGGCCAGAAGGCAAGACGAGATCACGGCCGCCGGCGATATTGGATTATCCGCCGACGAGCTTTTCGAGACGCCCGATGAGGTCCGGAAAAGGATCGAGGCATCAAAACGTGTCGAGCTTCGAGGCCTTAGCACCACAGCATCGGTTACGGACGAAGAGTTCAATATCGACGGGACCGTCGATGGCCCATCGCCTGCCGCCCCGCCGATGTTCCTTTTCCCGACCGCCGAGAAACGCGAGGAAATAGAGATCCACTCCCGACCCACCCAAAATTTTCACGGTGACATTCGCTCATTCTCGACCCAGGTGGCTGCGGAAAAATCACCGCCATTGATCGTGATGGAAACTGTCGGTATGGCCGATCGGTTCGACGAGATCCTTCGTGAATTCAATGTCTCGGTTCCTACCGGATCGATCAAGGTCGGCTCCCTTTCAGGCGGATTTGAGCTGCCGTCGTCTGGTCTGGCGGTCTATACCGAATCAGGGATCTTTGGCGAAACTCAAAGCAGCGAGGCCGCCAGTCGGCCGCGGCCCGCTCGCCGCTCAAAAAGCAATCTGGGTGCTTTCATTTCCGACTTTCGCGATCTGAAACCCGGCGACTATGTTGTTCATGTCGATCACGGCATTGGGCGTTTTGACGGTCTGCGGACGATCGAATCTCAGGGCGTCGAACGCGAATACATGCTATTGATGTACGCCGATGAGGCCAAGCTGTTCGTGCCCGTCGAACGGCTTGACCTGGTGTCGCGTTATTCTTCGGGCGAGGCAACGTCGCCGTCTCTCGACCGGCTGGGCGGCATCGGGTGGCAAAAAACCAAGGCCAAAGCAAAGCGCGCAATGCGCGACATGGCCGACGAGCTTTTGAAACTATATGCCGAAAGAAAGCTTGTGCAGGGTTATGCGTTCTCGCCCGATGCGCCGTGGCAGCACGAATTCGAAGACGCTTTCCCTTTCGACCTGACGACAGATCAGGCCTCGGCTATCGAAGACGTAAAACAGGATATGGAAACACCCCGGCCGATGGACCGCTTGATCGTCGGCGACGTTGGATACGGAAAAACCGAGGTAGCAATGCGTGCGGCTTTCAAGGCCGTCATGGACGGTAAACAAGTGGCAATTTTGACGCCGACCACTATTCTCGCTTATCAGCATTTCGAATCGTTCCGCAAACGGTTTGCCGCGTTCCCCGCGACGATCGATCTGCTCTCCAGGTTTCGCAGCAGCAAGGACCAGAAAGGCGTCGTCGCTGCTTCGAAAGAAGGAAAGGTCGACGTGCTTGTCGGAACCCACAGGATCCTTTCGAACGACGTTGATCTGCCTAAGCTCGGACTAGTAGTGGTTGACGAAGAGCAGCGTTTTGGCGTAGCCCATAAGGAAAAGCTTAAACAGCTGAAGAAAAAAGTCGACGTGCTCACGCTGACGGCGACGCCGATCCCGCGTACGCTTAATATGTCGCTGCTTGGCATGCGGGATATGTCGGTTATCGAAACCCCGCCCCGCGACCGTCTTTCGATCAATACACAGGTGGTCCAGTTTTCAGAGGGCGTGATCCGCTCGGCGGTCGAGCTCGAACTCTCGCGAAACGGTCAGGTCTTTTTTATTCATAACCGTGTCGAGACTATCGAGGCCATTGCCGCACTCGTTCAAAAGATCGTACCCAATGCACGCATCGCGATCGGTCACGGGCAGATGAACGAAGCCGCGATGGAACAGGTAATGCTCGATTTTATCGACTATAAATACGACATTCTGGTGGCTACTACGATCATCGAGAACGGTATCGACATTCCTCGGGCAAATACGATCATAATCAATCGGGCAGATAATTACGGGCTTTCTCAGCTTTACCAGTTACGGGGCCGGGTCGGCCGTTCGAACCGTCGTGCCTACGCATATTTGCTGATCCCGAGCGAGCTCGAACTCACACCGCTCGCCCGTCGGCGGTTGAGCGCCATACGAGAATTTTCCGACCTGGGGGCAGGATTCCGGATCGCCGCTCTCGACCTTGAGCTGCGCGGTGCCGGCAATCTGCTGGGCGGTCAGCAATCGGGCCATCTTGATGCTCTTGGATTTGATCTATATACAAAAATGCTTGAAAGGACGATCGCTGAGATCCGCGGCGATAAGATCGCTGACGAGTCGAGCGTTTCGATCAACCTCGGCGTCGACGTATCTATTCCGAAGGATTACATCTCTGAGGCGTCACACCGGCTTCGCACCTATAAACGTATCTCTTCGGCCGAATCCGAGGAAGAGCTCCTTGCTATTCGTGCCGAACTCCAGGATCGGTACGGTCGTGTCCCGACAACGGTCGATGATCTTTTTGCGTATGGCCGATTGAGAAAACTTGCGGAACGCACCGGTGTCGTATCTATTGACGGGTCGTCCGCCGGAGTTGCGATCAAGCTCGGCGAACGCGCCAACGTGTCTCCCGAGAAACTTACCGCATTTCTGGTTGAGAATGAAGGAGCAAGCTTTTCGCCGACAGGAATTTTAAGGATCGCTTCGGGCGAGCGAAATGTCATTGAGGCGGCCGCTAACGCGTTGCAGACGATCACGACTTAAAGTTCGCGGGCAGTGTTCTCGGTGCAGTCGAGATACTCGTTCCATTCACACGCGAAGAGTGACGGCAAATATTCACGCGTTTGTTTACGCACATCGAGCCAAACCTGTGAGTTGCCGTAACGAGCCTTGATCCAGCCGAGCCGGCCGCGGTTTTTCCAAACGAACTCGTAAGCCTGTTGTTCGTCACTGCCCTGCAAATGTTTTGCCTCGTGCAGCAAAATGGCCGCTCGTTCGGTATCGTCGGTCGTCGCTGAAAAGAAATCCGGGTAAAGGGTTACTATCTCAAAAGGAAAATTGGTTGCCGCGTATGGGTTCTCTTTCTCGACCGAAGCGTTAAGCCAGTTGTCGTTCGACCGAAATGACGCAAGGTGCTTCAAAAAGAATACTTCGTCCGCAAACCCTTTTTCTTCAAGCAGATGTAAGGTCTGAGCGACCTTAGTGTGCTCGGCGGCTGATAGTCGCGCCGCCGACAGCAGCAAAGAGACATAAAATCCCGCAAGCGCGATCGCAAATGCGGCAACAAATATTAAAGCGCGTTTTAAGTGGCCGGAGTTGTGAAATCCACGGTTTGACGGTATATTCACTGTTTCGCGAATTGAGTAGCCGCACCACGTGCATATATTGACCGTGTTGTGGTTAAGAAGCTTGCAGTTGCGGCATTTGTTGTACATTTTTAGACACGGCAGGTCCCTTGCTTAACAAAGTGCTATTGAACGACTTTTTCCCCGTTCCCGAATGTTTGTTCGGATAAACGTTTTGGCACTTTCCTGCATCAAAAACTTATTATCGATCGACCGCACAGACGGCTTTTCGCTTATTTTCAGGAGTAATTCATGAGACATTTCGGTTCGTTCTTGATCATTTTTACGTTTATTTTTGTTTTGACCTCGGTTGTGGCGGCTCAAGAGGCCGAAGAGCGGGTCGTGGATGAAGTAGTGGCCCAGGTAAATGACGGTGTCATCACGTTGTCACGCGTCAATCGAGAGGTCAAATCTATCGTTGATTCTGAGGTACAGCAGGGCAAGAAGCGCGAAGACGTGGAAAAGCAAATTGCCGAAAAGCGAGGCGAGTTGATCGCGAATTTGATCACCGAAGAGCTTTTGATCCAAAAGGCAAAGGAACTCGGCATGGATGGCGATATCGAAGCCGCAGTGAACAAACGCTTTATTGAATTGATGAAGTCAAATAACTTGAAGACGCTTGACGCTCTTTATCAGGAAATGGAACGCGGCGGCGCCGATCCGAAGGAATTCAGAGAAATGTGGCGCAAACAGGCTACACGCGAAATGGTGCTGCAGAAAGAAGTGCAGATGAAGATCTATTGGGGCGCCAGCGGAAAGGAAATAAAAGACTATTTCGACAAGCACAAAGCACAGTTCACCAAGCCTGAAACCGTCACCTTAAGCGAGATCTTTTTGTCGTTTGCCGGCCGCAATGAGAATACTGTTCGTGAAAAGGCAAAGCAGTTGGTCGCACAGCTTCGCGGCGGGGCTGATTTTGCAAAGGTGGTCGCTGACAACTCAGACAGGCCGAACGCAGCCGAAACCAAAGGCAAGGTCGATACGCTGAACATAAAGGATCTTGACGAAAAATTCGCGTCGGCTATCAAGGGCCTTAAGGCCGGTCAATATTCCGATCCGATCGAGGTCGATCAGGTGGGCATAAACATCCTTCGCGTTGACGAAAGAACGGCGGCGACCAGCGAGTCGTATTTCGACGAGAGCGCTGTCAGGCTCGCGATCCTGGCAGAAAAGGCTCCGGAAGAGCAAAAGAAATTCCTCGCCTCGCTCCGTACCGATTCATATATAAAGATAAGTGAGAATTATCGTCCGATCGTCTCACCGATCCTGTTCGCCGATGACCGAAAGGGAAAGACTGCGAACAAATAGGAAAAACCAGCGATCGTGCGACTTGATCTGTTTCTGAAAACCAGCCGGCTTGTTACGCGGCGAAGTCTCGCGCAGCAGTTTTGTGATGAAGGCTTGATCGAGGTTAACGGCTTTACGGCTAAATCATCAAAAGATATCAAGGCCGGAGATAGGATCTCGATAAAACGCCGGGACCGAGTGACGGTAGTAGCAGTCACAACTATTCCTGAGAAGAAGCAAATTCCAAAGACCGAGGCCGAACGCCTATTCCGCATCGAGAGCGATCTAGGCCTACCTGGTGACACTCTCGCCTAGAACATCCTTTATCGCATCCTCATAGATCTTTGCCTTCCGCCTGGCTTTCTTCACGTCCGGGTGCTGTTCCTGATAAGTTTGCAGCAGCTTCCAGATCTCTGTTTCGATCTCGACCTTTTTCACGATCAGGCGTCCCAAAGCAATGCTCAGTTTCGGCGTATCAGACGGGCTTACGGCCTCAAGTCTGCCGACCTCTTTTTTTAAAAGACCGAGCGAGGCTCTGATCTCTTTGATCCGCGGATGCTCGTCCGTGTATTCGTCTGTCAGCGACTCAAGTTCAGCACTCAGTTCTGTTTGGCGAAGCAGAACTTCGGCATAGGCAGGTGTAGCGTGGCTTGGCTGCGGCTTAGCGGCGGTCTTTATTTTTGCGGCTGACGCGGGCGATTGTCCTTGAATGTAAGTCGTCGCAATACAGAGTACGCTGACCGCGACCAACAGAATTAATATTCGCATCCGCATCTATTTTGCTTCGAAGGAAAAGAACCCCGGTGCGAGCTTTTGATTAATGTTGTATTGTTGAACGGCGATGTTCCAAATATATTGATAGACGCCGCTGTTGCTGTTCGTTTCGTAGTCGGCTTTATATGAGTAGGGAAGGGTTATACCGTCAACAGTCTTAAAGTCGCCGAAGCTCTCGATCAGCGTGATCTTTACACCGGTCTGACGGCCGAGCGTTCCGAACGAATCCTGCTGAGGTGCAATCACGTGCCGATATTCGGTCCGAATATGTCGGAAAGTTTCGCTGTCGAAAAAGAGCTGGATAGAGAATTCTGATCCGCCGCCTTTTGGAAAGTATCCCAATACGTACGCCTTTTTTCCATTTACCTTTTGCGTACCGTTCGCAGTGATCTTTGCTTTTTGTTTTTCGAGGTTCAAAAGCGGCCAGGTACATGAAATACTGCCTGTGAATAGCCCCTCGCTCAACATTCTCTCATGATCAGCGATAAAGGTGCCGAGCGGTGACCGTGTACCTGAGGTCACCCACGGCAATTCAGTTTTCCCATCAAAGTAGCCGATCTTTTCAAAGGGGTATTCCTTTGAATTAAAACTGGTGATGAACATCAGATTGTTGTTTTCAGAGGCAATGAGAGCTTTTCCGGTCGTTTCCTTCGACGGCAGCTTCGACTCGAATTGGCTGGTGCCCAGCACGAGCCGAGTCTTGATCTCTGCAAGTTTTTCCGGCGGGCCGATCGAATTCAGATGCCGTGAAATGATGTCCTCGACCCTCAGGTCCTGTGCCGAAATTTGGGCGGCACTGAACAGACCAATGGCCGATACGAAAAAAAGAACCTTAAGGTTGAGCGTGCGGATCCTCATTTTATTGTTCCAGATACTTTGTTAGATCGAGCAGAAATGCAGGTTTAGACACGGGCAGCGACCGTTTCCGTTTCGGTGAAAACGTCGCATGAATCGAGCACGGGTACATTTGTTTCCACGAGACCGTCGCCGTACCTGTTTCCTTGCTCCAAAGTATTAAAATATATGGTGATGTTGTCAAGTATTTCTTCGGCTGAGTGTGAATGATAGAGCGTTTGCCGAAACTGGGCGCCGCCTACCAGGCCCTTGGTAAATTGGCCGGCTAACTGTTTCATTTTTCCGAGGGCGACGATCTCGGGCATATCTTCCCGGCACATTCCAAAGAATTCAAGCAGCACGTCCTTTTTTTCCGTCAGGTCCGGCTCATACGGAATTCGACCGGCAAGAGCATCCTCAAACTGTCTGAATATCCATGGATTCTGCATCGCGCCGCGTCCAATCAAAATTCCGTCGGTCCCGGTCTCGCTCCAACGCTTCATCCCATATTCGATCGTCGTAATGTCGCCGTTTCCGGATACAGGAATGCTGACGGCATCCTTGACCTGTTTGATCAGGTCCCAGTTGGCCAGGCCTTTATAGCCCTGATCGCGCGTCCTGCCGTGGACCTGAATATGCTCGACACCGCAATTCTCGGCCAGCTTTGCGACATTGACGACATTTATTGTCGAATCTGAAAATCCGGTGCGAACTTTTAGGGTCAGAGGTATCGAAATTGACCTTTTTATCTCGTTTAAGATCGTTTCTAATCGCGGTAGGTCTTTAAGCAGCCCCGAACCACCGCCGTTCTTGACAACCTTCGGTGCCGGACATCCGCAATTGACATCCAGTATATCCGCGCCGACCTCTTCGGCCATTTCAGCTCCCATCGCCATTCGCCCGGGCTGCCCGCCGAAGATCTGAACTGCGAACGGTCTTTCTTCCTCATCGAACCGCATCTGCCGCTTGGATTTTGGATTATGTCGCGTCAACCCTTCGACCGAAATAAATTCAGACACAACAAGTCCCACACCGCCGCGCCGTTTGATCAGCCGCCGAAACGTGTAGTCTGTTACCCCGGCCATCGGTGAGAGGATCAATGGCGGGTCGATAACAATGTCGCGGATCTTAAATGGTCTCACTCGGTACTTACCTTTTACTCAAGTCAAATTTCTCAAATTGGGCCAAAAGACATAAATTCGAATTCGGCGGCATACGTTGGTAACGGATCCCGTCGCTGGCCCCATTTTCGAATCATCAAGGGTATCATAACCGCGGCATTCGACGCGATAATAAGCTTTAGCCTAGAGGTAAGGAATATTCGGCGGAAAGGTTGTTTTTGGAAGCCGCCCGGACGTATAATTCGGTGAGTTCACTGCCGCACACAAAGGAATATTCTATTTGGCTGATACGCAGCGTTTGTTTGTCTTCAGCCAGTTCCGTTCAAACTTTCGGCGGCATTCAAATTTACCGGCCTGAGGATTTAAAAATGATTAAAAAATTCCAGTATGTCGGGTTGATCTTTATGATCAGCCTTTTGTCGTTCAGCGCTTTGGCTCAGTCACAGGCAACGACCGGTGTGATCCAAGGGACCGTAACTGACCCGAACGGTGCGGCCATTTCCGGTGCGACGATCAATGTTCGCAGCATAGATACAGGAACTGAGAGAACGGTCACGAGCAACTCGGACGGTTTTTTCAGTGTGCCGCTGCTCCCTTTGGGAAAGTATCGAGTGACGACGGACGCGACGGGTTTTTCAAGGTCTATCCTCGAAAATGTCGAGGTAAATATCGGCCAGACACTGTCGCTGCGAGTGGCGATGCAGGTCGGCAGTGTTGTTAATACGGTCGATGTTTCGATCGATTCAGAAGCAGTGGATATCGCCAGGACCGAGCTCTCGACCCAGATCAATGAGCGAAGCGTCGAAAATCTGCCGATCAACCGCCGGGATTTTTCGCGATTTGCATTGCTTACGCCCGGCGTTTCGATCGTTCAGGGACCGGACGGCGACGAGATAACTATCAACGGGCAAAAAGGCATTCAAAATAACGTGTCGATCGATGGCGCCGACGCGAATAATCCGTTTTTCGGTGAACAGCGTGGCGGTCAGCGGCCGGCATTTACGATAAGTCTTGAGTCGGTAAAGGAATTTCAAGTCGTGCCGGTGGGTGCATCGGCAGAATTCGGCCGCAGCTCGGGCGGTTTTATAAACGCCGTTACAAAATCGGGGACGAATACGTTTTCGGGCGCGGCGTTCTTATTCTTCCGCAACCAGAGTCTCGCCAGCCAAAACCCTGACGCCGTCGATGCCGGACTTCCGGTCGAGGACTTTCGAAACTATCAGTTCGGCGGCAACGTCGGCGGACCTATAAAGAAAGACCGGGCGTTCTTTTTTCTCGCTTACGAACGTAACGACGGCACAAGCAGCAAGCCCAACTTTATTGATCCTCGGCTGGTAAATATTTTCGCCACCCGTTTCAATTCACCGAACGAACAGACCGTGATCAACAGAACAAATGTCGCCGATGTGCTGCTTGGCAAGGTTGACATACAGGTCACAAAAAATAATCTGCTGACATTGCGTCATAATTACAGCCGTGCTGAACAGGTCAACGGTACATTCGATGTTCCCACGTGGGGCTCGAGCGCAAATGGACGCGAGACCGACAAATCGAACTCGTTCATTGGCCAGCTTGTTACAAACTTTTCCCCAAGTCTATTGAATGAATTCCGGTTCCAATGGGCGAAAGAGGAGCGTCCCCGGTTTTATGATGGTCCGGACCTGCCGGACACGACGATCGGTACTTTCGGGGGGGATATTTCTTACCGCTTTGGTCGTCCATTCTTTCTACCGGTGCCGTCCGACGACGTTCGGCTGCAGTTCACCGACAACATAACCTGGATCGCCGGGAATCATGCGATCAAATTCGGCGCTGACTATAACCGGACCCGCGTCTCGCAAACCTTTATCGGATTTGCCCGGGGCCGGTATATTTTCGCTGCCGGCGACATCGACACGGCGATCAACAATTTTATCGCGTACATCGATCGAACGAGTGCTGCTGGACTTTCCTTATATCTTCAGTTTGCCCCGATCGGTAACCGGACGATCGAAGACGCCGGAACACAGGCCTATACGACCATCGAGCCCGGGCTTTATATTCAGGACAGCTGGCAGGTTCGGCGAAATCTGACGCTGAATCTCGGTTTTAGATGGGAGGGCCAGTATCAGCCCGATCCGATCAATGACCCCGCATCGACGCCTTACGGACAGTTTATAAGTGATGCGCGGTTCCCGTCGGAAGGGACGATCCCTGATTTCACTGACGGCTTTTCGCCGCGATTGGCACTTTCATGGTCGCCGGGCAGCGACGGAAAAACGGCGATCAGACTCGGCGGCGGCATTTATTATGCTCGTATTCCGGGCCTCATCGTTGCAGGAGCACGAAATACCGACGGCGCTATCGCCGGAAATATTTACCGTGATGGCACATTTTGCACACTAGCTCCATCGCCGGTTCAATGCCCGGTTTATCCGGGAATTCTGCCTACGGCCGGCTTTGCAGCCTCAAATCCGGGCATCGCGGTTTTTGAACGAAATTTTAAGAACCCGCGTACGATCCAGCTGAGCGCTAGCATCGAGCGTGAGATCTACAAGAACACGTCATTCCTTTTTGCATACAATTATGCAAAATCCGACCGGCTGACACGTTTTGTAAATCGCGGCAATCCGGCCCTTTACGGCGGTGTTTCGCCGTTTGCGTTAGCAAACGGATCAGGCGTCGGCGAGATCCGCTCTACAGAGAGTTCCGCAAGATCGCTGTATCAGGGATTGACGTTTACGCTCAATCGCCGCTTTGCTGACCGGTTCCAGTTCCAGATCAACTACCTGCTTTCGTTCGATAAGTCGGACGATGATAACGAGCGTGATCCGTTCACGTTCCGGTACGCGGATGTGAACAATCTCGAACCGGAATACAACTGGTCGGACCGTGATCAGAGGCACCGATTCAATGGATTCGCGACGTTCCTGCTTCCATGGGACATTAACGTGTCGCCGATCGTTCAGTACCGCTCGGCCCAACCGTTTTCGCTTAGGCCTATCGCCGAAGCCGGACCGGGATCAACGATCCGCCGTAATACGGACCGTCTCGACAATGAATTTTTTACATTCGATGTTCGGGTGTCAAAGGCTTTCAAGATCACTGAAACAATGGCGATCGAGGGGATCTTTGAGGCATTCAATATCTTCAACAATCGTAACCAGCGAAGCGTTCCACGGCCGCTTACCTTCAACTTTGACGGTACGGTTTCGGCCGGTTTCGGCGAACCGCGTCAGGTTCAGCTTGGGATCAGATTTAAGTTCTGATCGGTGAAACAAATAACCCTCTCTCCAAATTCCCGCTGTCGCGGCTATTTGAAGCGAGGGTTAACTTTGGCCTGCCCGATCACCTGCCGCGGGTCAGTTCGATGCCTGTCGCCTCGAACGATAGCTCGGTCACCGTGCCGTCAGGATTCCGGTTATCGAACTTTGCGCCGTCCTCGTTGATCAGGTGATCGACACGGTCCGTCAAAACCTGTTTGACGGCGCGCTG